>JAUILH010000140.1 GCA_030433115.1 Bacteroidia bacterium
CTTCGGCTTCTTCCTCTTTGGCTTTTGTTTCCTGAACAATGGCATAGTACTCATCGTACTTAGCCTGAATGGCTGAGTCTATAGCTAAAGAATCGCTGTTAGCGATAAACGTTGTATCAGCATATACTGCTTTGCGAGCGGTTTTATATGAAGAAGAATCAATTCCGCTGGTTTCCACTACCAACTCAGGTTTGTGCTCTTCGGTTTTGAGTGTATCTGAGGGCAACTCTTCGCTTACCTCAGTGGTTTTCGCTTTTTTCTTTTTAGAAGATTTTTTCTTCTCATCTTCTTTGTCCTTATTCAAGAAACTGAATACTATCATCACAACAGCAATCAGTACAAGTCCTAAAATCGATCTCTTATCCATAATGTATTGAGTGGCCCAAATAGGCACTGGTCTCTTTTAAAATCAGGGGGCAAAGGTAGCTATTTATGTCCAATGGACGGCAGCCAAATTCCAAGAAAGATTGACGCGCATTAACTTTGAAGTTCCGAAGAAGACATTACCTTGACTTGCTGTTTAATGGCAGCTTGCACAAAGTTGACAAACAAAGGATGTGGATTATCTACAGTACTCTTGTATTCAGGATGAAACTGCACACCAACAAACCAGGGATGTTCGGGAATTTCAACAATTTCAACGAGCCCTTTCTCGGGGTTCATTCCGCTTGCAATCATGCCCGCTTCTTCAAAGTCTGACAGATACTCGTTATTAAACTCATATCTGTGTCGGTGACGTTCAGAAATATTTTCTTTACCATATACCTCAAAGGCGGTGGTATCATTATTTACTTGACATGGATAAGCCCCCAAACGCATGGTACCACCTTTGTCAACCACACTTCTCTGCTCATTCATGAGGTGAATGACAGGTTTATTGGTGTTTTCTTCAATTTCCATGGTGTGTGCTTCCGGCCAACCCAACACATTTCTGGCATATTCAATGACGGCACATTGCATTCCTAGACAAATCCCTAAAAATGGGATCTGATTTTCTCTGATGTAGCGAATGGCTTCAATTTTACCAGCAATGCCTCTCGTTCCAAAACCAGGTGCAACTAAAACACCTTTGAGATCGTTGAGTTTGTTGGCAACATTGTCTGAAGTAATGCTCTCGGAATGAATCCATCTGACTTTTACTTTACAATTGTTACTGGCGCCTGCATGAATAAATGCTTCCGTTATTGATTTATAAGAATCTCTTAATTCAACGTATTTTCCAACCAGACCAATTTCAACTTCCTTCTCAGGATTCTTCAATTTGTGAAGAAAAGACTGCCACTCATTTATATCTGGCTCAGTTCCCAAAGGCATATTTAATTTGCCTAAAATCACTTCATCCAGTCGCTCTTCTTTCATCAAAAGAGGGACATCATAAATGGTAGATGCATCTCTGGATTCAATCACTGCAGACCTTGACACATTGCAAAACTTAGCCACCTTATCTTTCAACTCATCTCCCAATTCATGTTCCGTTCTACACACCAATACATGTGGCTGAACACCCAACTCCAACAAAGCTTTTACCGAATGCTGAGTAGGCTTGGTTTTCAACTCCCCTGCTGCAGATAAATAAGGGACCAGTGTTAAATGCACTACCAGGCAGTCGCCTTCCTTCTCCCAAAGCATCTGACGAACCGCTTCTACATATGGCAACGATTCAATATCTCCTACTGTACCACCAATCTCGGTAATCACAAACTCATGGGTACCTTTGTTCCCCAGAATTTGGATTCTCTCTTTTATCTCGTCTGTGATGTGTGGAATGACCTGAACGGTTTTTCCTAAATAGTCTCCCCTTCTCTCTTTATCAATGACACTTTGGTATATACGACCTGTTGTGACATTATTGGCTTGAGAAGTTGGTGTATTGAGGAATCGTTCGTAATGCCCTAAATCCAAATCTGTTTCCGCACCGTCTTCAGTTACGTAGCATTCACCATGCTCGTATGGGTTTAATGTTCCCGGATCGACATTGATATAGGGATCTAACTTTTGAATGGTAACGGAATAACCTCTTGATTGAAGTAATTTGGCTAATGAGGCAGAAATAATCCCCTTGCCTAAAGATGATGTAACACCTCCCGTGACGAAAATATACTTAGTAGAATTGGACATTAAATTCGTATTTGCAACACGGGATGTAAAGGTAGCAAATATTAGGGGGCTAGAAAGAAGAACTGTTAATTAATTCTAAAACTTTTAGAAACTATAAGAAAATCCTAAACTTGGCATAATAGGCAACTGTCTTACTACTTCTGCTGTTACCCGGTTTACATAGAACACGTTTTGACGGTTGTAAAGGTTGGTAACACCGAGTACCGCCTGGAATTCAGATTTTAGATTGTTCTTATCCACTTTACCATCATCATCTTTACCGTAGAATTTAAATGATTTGGCAACCGTTAAGTCAAATCTGTGGTAAGTTGGGAGTCTTCCATTATTGAGGGAATCGTACTGATATCCCAGATTGGCAGAATTGTATTGTGTGTAATCCGTTGAAATTCCATCGTTGAAGTCGATTGGCTCATAGAAACCAGCCGTTTTGGTAAATGGGAAACCAGATCCAAAGTTCCATCTTCCGTTCACTTCCCAGGAATCATCCTTTCCAAACTTCATGGTCCCCACCAGGTTCACATTGTGTCTTCTATCAAATACAGGTGCATATTTAATAAATCCGTCCCATCTGTCTACTTTGCTCAATGAATATACAACCCAGAAAAATTTGTTCTTGTCGCTATACTTGATGAGAAAATCCACCCCTCTCGCCAAACCGGTTTCAATGATGAAATCCTTTTTCAACACATCCGGCTTATCGAATTGATTGTCATCAAAGATTTTGTTTCGGTTCATGTTGGTTAACTGAGTGAAATCTTTGATATAACCTTCAACATTCAAGGTTACTTTCTTTTTCTCTCTGTATTTCTTACCATTTTTCTCCTTTTCTACTTCTTTTTCAAACACATCCAACTCAAACCCTAAAATGTAGTGATTGGCTTTCTGAAGAGCATGTCTTCTTTCAACTGTTTCACCATCTTCTGTGATGATCTCATCCTGTAGGTTATCTGGTCCTGATAAGAAGCCATAAAACAAGTTAACCACGTCTCTATCTGAATTGGCTTGAATGAGGTTTTGAGAATAGATTCCAGTTGCAAATTTGAACCTTAGTTTTTCTGTGGCATTGAATTTCATGCCCAACCTTGGCTCAGGGGAAATCTCATTTAAAGAAGCATAATAATGTACTCTGAAACTGGGATCAAAGACCCATCTTTTGTTCTCTGCTACGTGCTTATAGCGAACATATCCGGACAATTCAGTGGTGTTTTGATCCTGGTTGATTTCTCTACCAACTGCATTAAACGTCTGGAACTCGGTTCTGAATCCCTGAACATCTACACCATATTTCACCTCATTTTCTTCCATGATATAGGTGAAGTCCATACCGAAATTGAATCCGTTCACCCGGCTAAATCTGTCCGCCAGATTTTCCTCTTTCAGGGTGATGTCGTAATCTGAGAAAGAGAAATCACCTTCAATCAATACATTGCTTGCTTGAGGTACCAAAACAAAATTAGATCCAATCCCCCAGGAGTTCCATCCTAAATCAGAAATGGCCTGGTACCTTACCTGATCGTTAAAGTTAAATCCGAAGAAGTTGAATTTACTTCCTGTTGCTCCGTTGATAGAAAATTTACCATATAAATCCAGGAAGTTGAATGGCAATCCTTCGTCTCCATTTACATAGTTGTATAGAATTGGGGAAGTTTGTTCCAAGTAGGACGTTTTTCCGCTGAATACATAAGAAGCTGATGAACCACCATCCTTGGTGTTGTTCCAAACAGGTCCTTGTACCATGACCTTAGATCCAAATGGGTTGACCTCAACTTTACCGCCAAATCGGTCCTTTCTGCCGTCGATGGTTTTGATGTCCATGATGGAAGAGATTCTCCCTCCAAATTCAGCGCCATATCCACCAGTGTAAATATCTGCTTCTCTAATGATATCAGTATCAAACACAGAGAAAAATCCAATCGAATGGAAAGGATTATAGATCACCATACCATCCAGTAATACTTTGTTTTGAATTGGCGAACCACCACGAATGTAGACTTGTCCACCTTGATCTCCTGTGGTAATAGCACCAGGTACGGCAGCAGTTAAATAAGTTACAATATCCTTAGTTCCACCTACCATTGGCACCCCTTTAATGTCTTTGGCCGTTGCAGGTGTTACGAAACCAGTATTAGTTGTAGGGTCCAATTCGTCTTTAATCGTAAGACCACCCAAATCGGTAGAGCCTTGCTTCATGAAAATCTGCTTGGTAATGATTTGACCAGCTTTGAAAGTGACCTTCTCTCTGAATTCAGCGAAACCTTGAGACCTCACAACCACATCATAAGTTCCGGGAGAAATGTTTGTGATCTGATAATACCCATCTGTATTTGAATACACCTGGAACTTTTTTCCAGCCGCAGTATCTACAACCATAACGGGGGTAAGCAATGGTGTCTCCTTACCATCTTCACGAACGTATCCTTTGAGTGTAGCACCCTTTTGTGAAAAAACAGTGAGACTTGAAACTGTCAGTAAAACAAGTAAAAGTAATTTTCCGTACATATATTATCAGAATAGCGTCACAAAGTTAACATTATGCCTCAGATATGCTTCAGTATTTATAAGTAAGTCGGGAGGCATTGATTAAAGTGTAGGAATCCATGATTCAAGTAAGTTATAAGTTCTCATGGTATTCGGGGAGGGAGGTAGCGGATAATATCTTTTGTATCCCCAGCCATTGGTATGCCCTTAATGTCATTTATAGTTGCCGGGCGAACAGATGTTGAATCCATTCCTGGGTCGATCAGTCCTTCCAGATCATTAGAATCTTCTTTCAACAAGATTTGTTTGGTTTGAATTTGACTGGCGGTAAGCGTAATCTTCTCTCTATACTCGTCATAACCTGCAGATTTTACAACTACATCATAAGTACCGGGAGGTATTTTAGTTATTTGAAAATAACCTTGGGAATTGGCATATGTTTGAAGTCTGAATTGAGTGACCGTGTCTTCAATAATGACGGGCGTTAAGATGGCATGTTCAGTGGCTTCATCAAAAACATAGCCCTTCAACATGGCTTCCTTGTGCTGAGAAAATCCCATTAAACAGGGCATGGTGTATATTGTAATCAGTAAAACTTTAATAAACATCTGACATAAGGTATTTATGAGAATATGACATCACTAAAGATAAGTACATTATCTATTATTTGTAACCCAAATTGATTAAAGTGTAGGAATCCATGAGTGAGACATTATTATGCGCCTTGCACATTTGAGGTCTTGACTCCCAAAAAGACATTACAGCCATAATCATTGCTTGACTAGGATTTCATTCATCAAATAATCCTCATCTAAAATTTTCAATTCATGGTTATTTACGATTTCAATGTGTTTGATTTGATTGCCATCTAAAGCCATCAAAAGTATTTTTCCATCTTGTACCTCCCAAGTCCCTTTTGAATCGGGATAATCGAAAGCAGATCCTGAGGTATTTACTTCTGTATATGTTTTATCTGACATCAAGGTTAATTCGCGGTGGTATATTTTGTATTCTGACCAACCGCAAGAATACCTCTGAACTAATTCCTTTTTTACCAACAAGTATTCTCCACAAAAATCCTTTTCCACAGGTTCTTGCGTCAAGAAGCAACCCGTATTTAATAAAAGTAGGACTATTCGAATGATCATATATCAATAACCCAACTATTTATTTTGGTTACAACATCAACTTCTGCATCATTTCCATAAAAATACCTTCTTGATCTGCACCACTTGCTCCCAGACCTTTTGCTTTGAGGTCGTATTCTTTAAGGATTTCAATGTTGTATACTACTTTTTTCAGAGAATATTTTTGCAGGGAAGCGGTGTATTTTGGCAACATGAATTTACTGATGCCCATTTTGAAGCTCGCGTTAGGAGATTTATCTTTCGAGTAATATAGTTTTATCCACTTTGTATATACATTATACAGCGCACCAATTGCCGGAATGATGTGCATGGATTTGGGATTATTCACAAAGTAATTCGTGATTTTCAATGATTTTGCGAAATCTCTGTCGAGAACAGCCAATTGCATTTCAAACACATTGTACTCTTTGCTAATGCCAATGTGTTTCTGAATGTCTTCATTGGTCAATTTAGCGTCTTTAACAATTAACTTAAGCTTTTGAAGCGCTTTGGATACTTTACTCAAGTCTACTCCCAAATAATCTGCTAATAAATTGGCTTGTTGGTCATCGAGTTGAAGTTTGATTTCCTGAGCATGAGACTTAATCCAGGCACCCAATTGGTAGTCGCGAATTTTCTCGGAATCAAAAGCCACTCCTACTTTGCTCACCGCCTTGTATAACGCAGAACGCTTATCTACTTTTTTGTATTTATGGCATAGCACTAGGATTGTTGACTCCAGGGGTTGTTTCACATAAGATTCCAGATTTTGAATACCTTTGAGAGCCTGCGCTTCCTTGATCATTACCAATTGCCTATCTCCCATCATGGGATAGCTTTTGGCCATACCAATGATATTGTCGGGCTCACTATCCAAACCATACATGATATGCTCATTGAAGCCCTTCATATCTTCTTCCACCACCGTGTCTTCCAACAAGTCCGAGATGACATCAATGAAATACGGTTCTTCTCCCATCAGTAAGTAGACTGGAGCAAAAGATTTTTGCTTGATATCAGATATGATCTGGTTAAAACTCATTCAAATCTCAGATGTTTCACGGTTTCTCCATTTTCAATCAGCTCCTTTAAAGAGTCAATGCCAATCTGTACATGTTTATTGACATAGTTCTTGGAAATGGTTTTATCGCTTTTATCGGTCTTCACACCTTCCGGAATCATAGGTTGATCACTGACCAACAACAAGGCTCCTGTTGGAATCTTATTGACAAATCCACCCGTAAAAATTGAAGATGTTTCCATATCAATGGCCATGGCTCTAATTTTCTTCAAATAGGCCTTGAATTCATTATCGTGTTCCCATACACGTCTACTGGTTGTATAAACCGTTCCAGTCCAATAGTCTGTATTGTATTCTCTTACTGTATGAGACACCGCTCTTTGAAGGTTAAATGCAGGCAAAGCAGGCACTTCAGCAGGCATATAGTTGTTGGAAGCGCCTTCTCCCTTTATCGCTGCAATAGGGAGAATCATGTCGCCTAACTTGTTCTTTTTCTTCAGTCCGCCACATTTTCCTAGAAATAAAGCCGCTTTTGGTTTGATTGCAGATAACAAATCCATAATGGTAGCCGCATTGGCTGCTCCCATTCCAAAGTTGATAATGGTAATATTATCCTTGGTGGCATTGGGCATGGCTTTATCCTTTCCCTGAATGTCCGCTCCCATCAAATCTGCGAAAATTTCCACGTAATTATTGAAATTCGTCAGGAGGATATATTTACCGAAATCTTTTAAGGCGGTTCCAGTGTATCTGGGCAACCAATTATCTACTATTTCTTTTTTCGTTTTCATCTGGTTATCTTTACATAATGGAGGCACTGAATTTTCCATCCTATCAATTCAAAATTAGAAATTCAAATAAGACTGAGCTTCAGATTTTGGATGATGTTAGAAAAAAGTATGTTAAACTCACACCCGAAGAATGGGTGAGGCAACACGTAGTGCGACAATTAATCGACCTCAATTATCCCAAAGGATTGATTCAGATCGAGGGCGAAATTAATGTTTTCAAAACAAAAAAACGATTCGACATTCTGGTAAGCGACAAATCTGCCTCTCCTTTCCTTTTGGTTGAGTGCAAAGCTGCCAGTGTTAAAATTGACCAAAAGACTTTTAATCAGATTGCTCGCTACAACAGTGAAATTTGCGCCCCTTATTTATTCATTAGCAACGGTATAAATCACTATTTTGCTGAATATTCTGACCAACAATATACCTTTAAAGACCACTTGCCCAATTTTCGGGACCTGGAAATAGTTCACACATCATGAAACAGCTTCTTTTACTTCTCTCTTTGATCTTCTCGAGTCTGACTTTCGCTCAGGGGAACTTTCATCTTCAAAGATTTTTAAATTCGGAAGAATTCCCTGAAGATCAAACGAGCACGGTTTTCATTAAGGCACACGAACAAGCGCTTGAAGAATTCTGCACAAACCATTCTTGTCTTGTCAAAAAGGGTGTAGCCGGATACCACAAAGTGAGAATTTCAAAATCCGATTTACGGGATTTGAATGGTCAGACATTCGTAGAGCACATCAACTTTACACTGAGTAAGGGACAAACCTTAAACGATTCTACCCGTGTAATCAATAATGTGGAACCGATACATCAAGGAGACACAAGCCTCTTAAGGGCATACACAGGACAAGGTGTATTGGTGGGAGTTATAGATGGCGGCATTGACCAAAATCACCCCGATTTTCAATTCACCAATGGTCAGACCAGAATTATGAAGATGTGGAAACAAGCGGCATCATATAGTTCTGCATTTACACCTGTTGAATTTGGATATGGTCGGAGTTACGACAGCACAGACATCAACTCAGGCACTGCCGGAATAGGCGCTAATCAGTGGATTGATCATGGTTGCACAGTAACTGGATCTGCCGTAGGAAATGCCAATGCCAATGGTTTTCATAAAGGGATGGCGCCAGAATCCAATTTAATTATTGTGTCGTCCGATTTCAACTCTGCTAACTGGAAAGCTTCAGTGGCGGACGCAGTGGACTATATCATCTCTGTGGCAGATTCTTTAAATCAACCCGTTGTGATTAATGCCAGTATTGGAGACTATTTAGGATCTCACGACGGACTAGACCCTACTGCACTATATATAGACAGTGTACTGGCTGCCAAACCAGGCAGGTTGATGGTGTGCGCTGCAGGAAATTCTGGTGCGCAACCGGCTTATCACCTAAAAACGCTGGTAGATACAGACACCAGCTTCACCTGGTTCGAATATAATGGATCTACTGCGGCCGGATTCCCTGGGTATTTCATAGAAATATGGGCAGATACAGCCGATCTTCAACAAGTTGATTTTGCGTTTGCTGTAGACAAAGTGAGTCCGTATTACGACCGTAGAGGCGTCTCTAACTTCCATAACCTCACAGGCAATCTGGGCGCGTTGGTGGAAGATACTATCTGGAATAATGGCAATGATTTGGCAACCATTCAAATGTATATGGAGCAGAGAAACGGTCAATACTTGATGCAGGTAGCGGTTGCCTCACCAGATTCTTCCCAATATAATTTGGCACTTTTGTCCACTGGAAATGGCTTATTTGATCTATGGTCGGCAAGTTGGCTTGGTCTAAACAACATGCCAACCGCTATTCCGGATAGTATGGACTTCCCTCCTATTGTCAACTATGTTAAACCAGACACGCTTGTCACTATAGTTGATTCGTGGACATGCTCTCCTCATGTAGTTACTGTCTCTAATTTTTTCAGTCGTTTGAGTTATCAGAGTTATGCTGGCACGCTAGAGACTGTTGCAGGAACGCCCGGTGCTATTTCAATTAGCAGTAGTAAAGGACCAACCAGAACGAATATTATGAAACCGGATGTGGGTGCCACAGGAGACCTTGCATTGAGCGCAGGAAGTATGAATACCTTGATTTGGTCACAAACCAACGATCCAATAAAACTGGACGTAGGCGGTTTACATATCCGAAATGGCGGTACTTCAATGGCCTCACCAATTGTTTGTGGTATTGGTGCTTTGTTATTGGAGAAATGTCCAAAAATCACCAATGATGAATTTGTGCAGGCAGTGCACGATGGCGCTAAAGCGGATAGTTTTACGGGAACACTCCCCAATTTTGCGTTCGGATATGGGAAAGTGGACGGTTTGGCGACTCTGACCAGTACGAATTTCAAACCAGTTATTTCTGGTGATCCTTATTTCTGTCCCGGAAGCTTTACTACACTATCTGCAACAATTCATGATAGCATAGTCTGGCATACCGGATCAAACTCCAGCAGCATCTTTACCCCCATCCCAATGAATGCTTACGTGAACGCCTGGGATAATCGTGGCTGTGCAGCAGTATCAGACACCGTTGTTGTGTTTGAAGCCCCCCTGCCCCCCACTCCAAGCTTCAATCAGATTGCTAATGGCCTGACCTCTAGCCCCGCTTTTGATTACCAATGGTTTTTAAATGGCTCGGCAATTACCGGAGAAACCAGTCAGCAGCACATAGCTCAAACTTCAGGATATTATCAGGTTCAGGTATTTAATCAATATGGCTGTGCCAGTATTTCTGACAGTGTATGGGTAAGCATGACAGGTATAGAAGAACATTCTCTGGCCCCGAAGATTTACCCTAATCCGACCTCAAACATTTTAAATATTGAAAGTGATGCCCCTTTCGATTACGACTTCCTGGATCTCCAGGGGCGCTTGATCCAAAAGGGTGAAACAATAAATTCTGCCATTGATCTTAAGAAGATATCTCCTGGCACTTACCTGCTAATTGTTAAAAAAGGCGAGAAGATGTGGACATATCGCATTATTAAAGAATAAAGAGTTTTATTAGAGATTGATTCCTATTCTTAAAAAGAAGGGTATTTATGATGAATGTGTATGGTCATACTCAATATATCATAAAGATTTAGAAACATTACCAGAATATGTACAATAATATACTAGTAAAATGGGATTATAAGATAAATTACCATATTTCAACAGC
>JAUILH010000141.1 GCA_030433115.1 Bacteroidia bacterium
AAAACGAACTTTAGACTCTGAGGAACTTCTGTATTCAAGTGGCAATAACCTGGCAGATCTGGCTGCAAACATACCAGGTGTATCCGGATTAAAAACAGGTAACACCATTTCGAAACCCGTTGTTGGAGGAATGGTTGGCAGACGTGTAGTTGTTTACAACAATGGAGTTAGGCTGGAAGGACAAGATTGGGGAAGTGAGCATGGCCCTGAAATTGACGCTCAAAACATCCACTCTATTACAGTTATCAAAGGCCCTGGAAGTCTGAGATATGCACCAGATGCAATAGGCGGACTTATATTGGTAGAATCCGCAAGGCCGCGAGAAAATCCTGGAATAGATGCTGGACTTAGCCTTACTGGTGTATCTAATGGAAGAGGTGGTACTGGTACCGCCTATATTAACGGAAAATCGTCTAAAATTCCATTAAGTTGGAGACTACAAGGCACCCTAAAACGACTGGGCAACGCACATACACCTGATTACTTTCTCAAAAACACAGGGATGTATGAACGTAATTTTTCTGGAAACCTGGCATATAGCAAACAACGTTGGAATGCGAGCTTCCACCACAGCTTATTTACATCCAAAGTGGGCATCTTTTCCGGAGCACACATTGGAAATTTAACTGATTTGCAAAATGCATTTGAAGCAGAACAACCTTTCGATTCAACAGGCTTTAATTATACCATAGACCGACCCTATCAAGACATCATTCACGAATTGACCAAAGCTAATTTCAGTTTTATCATTAATGAAAACAACAAACTTGAAACCAGTTATTCACGACAGTACAACGGGAGACAAGAATTTGACAAAGACTTGCCGTTAGACGATTCTTTGGCTGCCTTAAACCTTCCTGATTTTTCTCTGGAAATAACCACACACTCTGGCGAATTGCTGTGGGATCACAGAATCAACAATTCCTTGTCTGGGAAAGTTGGAATTGTTGGCAAAACCCAGGGCAATACGCACAAATACAGAGAATTCATCCCCAACTTTAGAAACAACGCGTTTGGAGCATTTTGGATTGAACAATATACAGGCAACAGTTTTGGCCTAGAAGCAGCTGTTCGTTATGACCACAGCTTCTTAACCGTTTACCAAAGAGACGGCAACAATGACATTGTAGTGCATGACCATCAATTCTCAGGTATCTCAGGATCTCTGGGAAGCATATGGGTACTCTCTAAAAGCTTAATACTGAATATGAATGTAGCCACAGGTTGGCGCATGCCCTGGGTAAATGAGATGTATAGTGAGGGCTTGCATCATGGCGTAGCGGCTCTAGAATATGGAGACCCTAATCTTGGAATCGAACGTTCAACGGGTTTCAATCTATCCCCAGAATATGAATCGGATAGATTGAGTTTTTCTGTGGATCTATACGGAAATTTACTCAACAATTACATTTACCTGAGACCAGCAGATCAACCTACTTTAACAATTCAGGGAGCCTTCCCTACGTTCTATTTTGAGCAAACCAATGCCTGGTCTGGAGGAATTGATTTTACCACTAAGTATAAAATTACGGACCACATTTCGCTGAAAGGAAAAGGCAGTGTTGTGCGTATTCAGGATAGAAATTCTGAAGAATATTTACCCGGTACACCTGCCGACCATTTCTCGGGTTCAATCATCTTTAATGGCACCATAAAGAACACAGAATGGTCTCTAGCTCCAAGATTCAGCCACATGGCCAAACAATGGCGTATCCTTCAAGAAAGAGACTTTATCCCACCACCAGAAGCCTATAACCTGTTGGGGGCTACAGCCACCATGAAACTCCCATTCAAATCAAACGACATCACACTGGTTTTAATGGTAGACAATTTAATGAACATCAAATACAGAGATTACTTGAATCGATTTAGGTACTATGCCTACGATCTTGGAAGAAACTATACCATTAAACTAAATATCCCTATAAAAATCACAAAACATGAAAATGACAAAAGTTAATTTATGCTTATTCAGCTTAGCCATGGCAGCTGGACTGTCGTCTTGTAACAGAGATGACGAATTGGTTAGCGTGCCACCGGCCGTTGCTAACGAGACAGAGCTTATTACTACCATGCAGGTGCACTTTACTGAGGTGGGTATGCCATCGAACACATTTACATATGAGTACTCTGACGTAGATGGTTTTGGAGGCAATCCACCCGTAGCAGATACCATTATATTGGACATCAATAAAACGTACAACGTGACCATTGACGTATTAAATGAATCTGAAACTCCAACAGATACTTTAACCGGAGAGATCGACGACGAAAAGAATGATCACTTGTTCTGTTTTGAAGTCCATGGTGTAGGTCTAACCATTAATCGTACAGACATGGACGGCAATGGTTTAGAAGTTGGATTGGCTTCCGATTGGATGACTGGCACAACTGCCGGAGACGGTCATATGCACATCACATTAAAGCATCAACCCGGTGTCAAAGATGGCACGTGTGCGCCAGGAGAGACCGATATTGAAGCAGATTTTGAAGTTAAACTACAATAAGATATTAAGATGAAAAATTTTATAAAAGTAGCTATGATCGCCATTATCACAATTGGTATGGCGAGTTGTAATAAGACGAAAAAAGTATCTAAGCGTTTCATCAAGCCAGGTGAGTGGAAAGTAACTACCTTAACTGTAGACGGGACAGCTGAAGCAGAACTTCCAACATGGGAGATTAAAGACTGTGACATCTACGGTTCTTCTTGTGAAGGAGAATGGAAAAATGATGAAGGTGGTCACAGCGAGTTTATATGGCAATTCAGAGACAAGGGTGACACGTTTGAAATCTCTCGTCAGGCTGAAGAAGATGGTCACGGCCACACCCACGATCATGCTGCTGAAGAGGCTGCTGCACAATGCTACAATTTCAGTGGTGTCTATGAAGTAGTATCTTCAAAGAAAGACGAAATGGAATTTAAAACAACATCTGCCCTTGGTTATAGCGGTAAGGAAGTAATTATTAAGATTACAAAACAATAATCTACGAGCACTGGTCGCAAGTTCCTGTGGCCAGTGCTATTACTTTATCCAAAGTATAGCCCGAAGGAATCTTTACCTGAGGTTCATGATGATCGGGCAAACAAATTACCTTATGGCATTGCGTACATTTAAAATGGGCATGAGAATGATCGTGACCGTGCGCATGCGTGTGATCATGATTACATAGAGCATATTTCGCTTCTCCTTCAGGATCCGGAATCACATGCAACAAGCCTTTATCCTCAAATGATTTTAAAGTTCGATACAAAGTAACCCTGTCAAAATCTTTGGGAAGTTTATCCAGAATGTCTTTGTTTGATACAGCGTATCCAAAATCCTGAAAAATATTGATGATGAGACTACGTTGAGCAGTCACCCTCAATCCATGAGATTTAAGCAGATCATTCGAATTCACAAATCAAAGATAAGTGAAAGAATCGTATGAGTCATTTAATCAGGAGCTTTCCAAAGATTCGATCATTGAAATAAATCGATTACATCCTTTTTGTATTTCCTGGAGATAGGAATGGTCACATCATCTATCATTAATTGATTTTGATTGACACATGTGATATACTCACTGTTAACCAGATAGGATTGATGCACACGAATGAATTGTTTTGGAGACAAAAAGGCTGAGAATTCCTGCATTTTTTGTCGAGCCAAGTACTTCTTTTTAAGGGTATGGACTTCCAAATAGACATTATCAGATTTGACATATTTAATGTCAGCAACATCTACTACATACGTGACCCCCATACTTTTTAAGGGAATTGTCTGTTTAACAGAATTTGACAGATGTTCGAGCACCTGGGTGACTTCAGCTTTTTCAAATGGTTTTAGTAGATAACCTTTAGGTCCTAACAACACAGCTTCCTGAATGGTAGCCTTATCAGCATAAGAAGTAATGAAAGCAAAAGGAATTTTCATGCTATTAAGCTCTCTGGCCACATTGGTTCCCAGATCATCTCGCAGTAGCTTTATATCTAGCAAAGCAAAATCCGGATGCATGAATTGAGCCTTTTCCTTGGCTGTTTCTTCATCTGAGCACACACCAACTACTTGATGCCCCTCCCCCTCGACTATCTGCCGTAGCACCTCAGAAATAATAACGTCATCTTCAACGATTAACACTCTAGAACCCATGATTTGGAAATTTTATGGTGACTTCCGTCCCATTGTTAGACTTGAATTCAATACTACCCTTAAAGTGCCTCTGCACAAAACCTTTGACCAATAACATTCCTATACTATTGGTATTAGATTGATCCATAGTAATTCCGCTCCCATTATCCTTGACAATTAATTGGGTTTGATCCTCAGTTTTTTCCAGCCGAACAAAGACTTTTTTGTTCACATGATCTTCAGACCAAGCATGTTTCAACGCATTGGTAAGCAATTCGTTAAAAGTCAATCCAAGTATTTGTGCAGTTTCAATGGGCAATTTATAGTCATCCGGAATATCTATATTCACCGCTACGTCACTATTTGTTTGAATATGCGCCGCGATTGATTTGAAATAATCAGCAATATATAAACTCTCATAATTCTCACGGAGATACAAATCCTGATGCGAAATGGACACCGTTTTAATTCTATCAGTGGCGATCTTCAGAGCATTCTGATAATCCGGATTCTCGGTTTTCGAAAGCTGTAACTCAAGAATGCCAGATATCATTTGTATGTTATTTTTTACTCGGTGATGAACTTCCTTCAAGAGCAAGGCATTATGATAAAGCTCTTGTTCTAATTCCTTCTTCTGAACAGAAATTTCTGAGGTTTTCTGATCAACAATCAATTCCAGTTCTTTCGCTTTCTTCTTCTGTAATCTCACTCTATATCTGAATATGAGACTCACTATAAGAATCGCCAAACAAATACACAAAAACATAAACCAAGTAGTTTGATACCAATAGGGCGGTACTTTAACTTCAAAACTGATCATCTCACTGGCTCCATACTCATTCGACACCCTCAGTTGTATGGTATACTCCCCATTAGAAAGCTCTGACAGCACCAATTTTGGTTGGGATAATTCATTCCAATTACCATTATTTATTCTGTATTCGATGATTTGCTCTTTTGCCCAATTGACCGCATCAAATTTTAGAGTTAATTCCTCCTTTTGCGCCAATCTTATTGGAAAGGCAACCTCTTCCCCATCTACCAAAGCCAGTGGAAACCGGATGCTAGGTGTTTGCTGAGCAGATCCATTCCAATATTTTAAAAAGTCATAAACGTGGCTATTCTGAATGAGACGAATGGTATCATTGATAAGCTCCAGAACACCGACCTCACGAAGATACTGCCCATACTCTCGACCCAGCTTTTTGATTTTCAGTTCATCTCCATCAAGATGCAATTCAAACAGATTTTTGTCACTTTTGGCAATAAAGAAGCCCCGGTCAACCTGACTCATTGTAACAATATTTGATTTACTGAGATTATTAGATTTGATGGTTCGTTTAACTTGAGCCCCAACCATCAGGTTTAAACCATTCTTTGTTAGCACCCAAACACCCTCCCCATGGCGATTATTGCAAATAGCAAGCACTGTATTTGACAAAAGTCCATGATCTTGATTGATTAAACGAATTTTCTCTTCACCTGGGATCAAAAGCCCTAAATCAGTGGATATGAGTACCTGTCTATCAAAAGTATGGAATGCATCATAGACCTTAATTTCTGCCAATTCTGGTACATGTTTTAATTGATATAGGCTATCCTGATACAAAAACCTTTGATCTCCAAAATAATCCGAAAACCAAACTCTTCCGTAGCGATCTGAATGTACATTGGATGTCATATTAGCATATAAATAACTCGTATCCTGATAGAAATGAATGCTATCGCTTTTGTAATGAGCAATGCCTTCTCCAAAACTATATATCCACATCTCATGAGGATTAATAAGGTCGCCCCCATTTAAAACCAGGTTCTTAATATCATCCTCATATCTCAGTTCAGTGTATTGATTACCAATTCTTCGTTTAATATTTTGCTTGGGCGAAAAATAATAGGCCACAGAGTCCATGGCCACCATACCTTTCATATTAAGATCTAAAGGCTCATATATAGATGGTTTAAATCGAGTTTCCCTAAAGACAGAAATTCCTCCCATAAGGTGTGCTGTCCATAAATTACCAAAACGGTCTTTGGTGATTTTATATGGCCCATCGCCAGTAAGACCGTCTTGCTCCTCAAAACGAAAATAATGTCCTTTGTTATCCAAAAGTCCCATACCTGAACCATAATAAGTTATCCATAGTCCTGCAGCTGTGATTTCAAAATCATAGATAGCAGTCTTGCTCGAAGACTCCTCAAGTCTATATAAACTTCCATCTTCTAGCTTATAGAGCCCATCTCCCCATGTTCCAATGTACATCCGACCATCATATTCTCTGACGGCACAGACCGGACTGGTTGAGGAAAAATAATCGTAACTGAACCATTTATTTTGTTCTTGTTTTATAAATCCGTGGTGAGAAGCGATCCACAGATCACCTTTAGAATCCAAATCATAGTCACGTGCATCAACCATGAGATCCTCTTCCCAAAATCGCTTTGCGGCACCATTTTCAATCGAATAAAACCCGCTATCATATTCTCCAACCAATACTTTATCTCCAATCGCTTCAACACTCCAACAGCCATTCTGACCAAATTCATTGAGTTTATATAGCTTGTTCTCATACCAATAAAACAAACCTTTCTTGGTTGCCAGCCATATTTTTCCGTCATCTGAAACAGAACATCCGTGAACATCAATGAACTCAAAGCCCTTGGGAGGTATAAAAAGGTCAATGTACGCGCCATTATATATCCCCAGTCCTTTAAGCCCCACGATCATCATCCTGCCATCCGGCATTTCCACAATTTCACTGATAAGATTAGAAAATAACCCATGTGCCAGATCCAGATATCGAATATCCAAAGTAGAGTTATCCTTATAAAAGAGTTCCGAAACATAAGTCCTGTCTTCAAAAATCATGGCAGCACTGGTGTAGCTTACCTTTTCATAGGCTAACTCGGTGAAAACAGACGACAGCTCGGTAGTGCTCGTTTCCACGGGCACCCATTTGGCTTTTTTGTGTCTGGAGCTTGCCTCTATTGGCTCCCAATCTACCTTCTTAGAAACCACATGGGCATTGATAGTAGCCTTGGGATAATCATATTTCTGAGCAAAGACAGACTGTACCAACAGAATACATATGATAAGAATGGCTTTCATGAATTTCCGATAGACGGTTGATTAAATTTTGAGCGCAGGAATCCCTGGGAATCCTAATTTTCCAGGATCCAATTTAGTTATTTCCCATACAAGCGCCAACGAATGGTTTCAGATGGAAACGAGCCATTTGAGTATTCGATTATCTAACAATCAAGATTCTTCTGTTAATCTGATGGTCACCATTTGTCATTTTCAAGATGTACATACCACCAGACAAGTGTGACACATCTAATCTCAAATGTGATCCTGATATATTTCGCATTTCAAAAATCTGCTTTCCTTCAGTTGAGTAAACACCTACCTTCAAATCGGATAAATCATGTTTAAAATCAACCATCAATTCGTCTTTTGACGGCTGAGGATATATGAGAATATTGCTTCCAAAAGCCAAATCGTCTATTCCAATTCCAGTTATGGCATAGCATGATGACATCTCGGCACATCCGTTTTCAGTGACTAAAACAGCATAGTTCCCGTTGGCACTCGCCATAAAACTTTGATTGGTTTCTCCCGAAATAGGCGCAAAACCATTGTCACAATCACCCCATTGATAAGTCGCACCAGACGCATTCGCGTTTAAAGTAAATCCAGAAACTGTAACACTTGTATCAACTGAGTTTATCGTTAGGTCCAAGGTAACCACTGAATCACAACCAAACGCATTGCTCAGTGTATATGTTGCGGTATTATTATTACTACTGTATGTATTGCCATCTATCCAAGTATATGATCCACAAGCCGTTTGAGTATCCGTACCGGCACTTGGTGAACAGAACTCAATTGAGCCTGCATCATGATTTCCACTTCTTAGTTTCCCTATTTGATCTGTATATGGAAAGGTAATAATACCGTTGTCTATTGCCGGACTTCCGACCACTAAGTCATGAGTCACCATTAAACCTCCATTAAAGGACAGGACTCCTAGCATGGGGTTAGTATTGTTGAGATCGTTTGTATTAGTCAAAAAAGTCCCCATTGTATTGTCGTTTGAAATGTTGCCTCCAAGTGAACTATATGTGGTTGTTGAAAAGGTCATAACATTATCTCCAGTATTATTAAAAATCGAATTTCTAACTTTAAAAACTGCATTTCCAGAGGCGTTTCCTTCAACGGCGATTGGGCGATTATTATCAGTATATGTACAATTGTACAAAGTTAACTCCGGGCCTCCTCCATTTAGCCCATTAACATAAATGCTCGCACCAGAAGACAGGGATGTATTCGAACTAAAAGTACAGTTGATTAATCCATAATAACCTGGTTGACTGTTAGGATTAGACATTTCCAAAATACTGATCGTTTGTGCTGAATTATGGTTAAACGTAGAATTGATAACAGTAAAATAAACAGATCCAATATACAAAGCGCCGTGATCGGTTGCTGCAGAATTTGCATCAAACCAAGAATGATCAAATGAAGCTTCATATACGCCGTCATCTATATAGATGGCTCCTGCATGGCCTGCGGCATGGTTGGTGACGAAAACAGATGAATCTACAACAAAATATCCACTATTATTGATATAGACTGCACCTCCATTTCCTGTTCCTGTTGTCCCAGCTACATTAGATTCAAACCTACAATTTAAAACATATAAATACCCACCGAACATGTAGATCGCTCCCCCACTTCCGGGGGTATTTCCATTGATTAAAGTAAGTCCATAGACTTCAAGATCGGCTGATGCATCAAAAATTCTAGAATTATTCTCCCCGCTAATAATAACAGAATCCATATCAGGTCCCAGAATATACAAGTTATGGTTAATGCTGATAGCTCCGCTGGTTAATTTGATGGTGTCTCCATAGATAGTGTTGTCAAATACAATGGTATCATCACTCGATGACACATTGATTTGTTCTCTGAGACTTCCAGGCCCAGAATCCAAAGTACTGTTAACAATAAGTGTTGAGGCAAACCCAGTTGTTCCAAACGCCAATAATAAAATAGTTGCAATCGTTTTCATAATATGGTTGTTATTCTGTTTTATTGTTTGATTAATCTGATTCTTGATTTGAAACCCTTGTCATCTTCTATTTCCAAAAGGTATAAGCCAACTGCTTGTTCTAAATGGAAATGAACCATAGATTCGTTCTCTATTCTTCTTCTGAAGACCAGTTGGCCTGTTGAACCGTAGACACGCATATTCAAAGGACCATTGACTTGATCCAACTCAAGCGTATAATCCCCTGCACTGGGATTAGGATATACATTTGCCTGAAGGAGATGAGTTTCATAAATGCCAATTCCCCCTACTGCATAACATGCAGAGGTATCCATACATCCATTTTCACTTACTAAGACTGAGTAATTTCCATTGGAACTTGCCGTATAACTTTGATTGGTTTCTCCAGGTATTGGTGCAAAACCATTGTCACAATCCAACCATTGATATGTGGCTCCGGATGAATTACAAGTCAATGTAAATCCTGATTGTGTGACACTAGTATCTGCAGAGTTAATGGTTAAATCAAGTGTGACCAATGAATCGCAACCTGCAGCATTCATTAAATTAAAAGTAACCGTATTGTTAGAGTTTGTGTAGGTATTTCCATCTATCCATGTAAATGGGGCACAAGCGGTTTGAACATCTGTTCCAGAACTAGACATTAAAATTGTTAGATCAAGTGTTATAAGACTATCACAACCTACTGAGTTCGTTAAAGTATGAGTGGCAGTGTTGTTCGAAGAGGTGTACGTATTCCCATCTATCCAGGTATAGGAGCCACATGCGGTTTGCACATCTGTACCAGTACTTGGCGTTAAAATTGTTAGATCCAAAGTGACCAAAGAATCACAACCGTTAACCGAACCACCCACCACATTGAAAGTTGCTGTATTATTGTTTGCACTATAAGTATTGCCGTCAATCCAGGTATATGAATTACATGCTGCTTGAACATCAACCCCCGTTATTTGAGGGGGATCTGATAAAGTTATGGTATCAACACCCACACAGCCATTGGCATCCGTTGTATGTACGACATATGACCCCGTTGGCACAGACAAGAAATCATTATTGGTCGTCCAATCCAGATAAGCAACTAGCACAGGTCCGCTAAAAGTGTGTGGTGGTGTCCCACCCATCGCCGATAAAGACACTGTGTCGGCATCATCACCAAAACAGTCCAAACCAATAACTTGTGGGGGCAATAAAGTAATTCCAGAAGGAGCAACCAACGTTACTAAAGAATCAATCTGACATCCCGTAGTATTATCGGTCACCAAAATATCATAAGTATTTGCTCCTACTGTGATGCTTTCACCTTCACAGATCGATACTTCATTTGTTACTGTAATCTCATTGGATACTGTCAAGACTGTTGTTACTGTGCTATCACATCCGTTTTCTGTTGTCAGAACATCTGTGTATGTGCCTGATTCTGTGTAGCTATTTGTACCGATTTCGTAAGTTTCGCCTTCGCAGATTGTTACATCGTTT
>JAUILH010000142.1 GCA_030433115.1 Bacteroidia bacterium
GTGTGAATGCCGGATCGGATGCAACAATTTGTGAAGGAAGTAGCCATTCTTTAAATGGTGTGCTTACCAACATTTCTTCCGGAATGTGGACAGGAGGAATTGGAACCTACACACCCTCAAATACCGACATGAATGCCACTTACACACCTGATCCAAGTGAAGCCGGAACATCTATTTGGATCGTTTTATCACCTGCAGGAACTTGTCCGACTACAGCAGATTCCATGGAATTAACAATTGAAGCCTTGCCAGACGCAGGGGCAGATGATGCGCAATCATTTTGTAATGACCACGCCACGGTTGACTTAGATGTATATGTGACAGGAAGTGCAGGTGGTAACTGGTACGATCCAATTGGTTCCGCAGGTTTCACGCCAGCTACGGGAGACTTTGACCCTTCTTCGTATTCTCCCGGAACCTACAACTTCTTCTACATAGTGAACGGTTTGGTTTGCGCCAACGACTCAGCTGAAATATCTGTCACAGTTAATCCGCTCCCAATTGTATTCGCAGGAAATGACACAACAGTCTGCGAAGGGTCTATGTTAACGCTTTTTGGTTCCGGTGCCGATTCCTACTCCTGGACAGGAGGAATCACTGATGGTGTCTCCTTTCAAGTGCTGGCAAATGCAACCTACAATGTAACAGGTACTAACACAACTACAGGGTGTCAAAATACCGATCAGGTTGAGGTCTTTGCAGCAGCGCCTCCGTCAGTTGATATGGCTTCAACGTCATTAAGCGACCCAACTTGCCTTGGCTTTACAAATGGAAGTATAACCGTGGGAGGCATTGGGGGAAGTGGAACCTATGAATACAGTATTAATGAAGGAACTGCGTTTCAAGGTGGAGCAAATTTTACAGGATTAGGTGTTGGAGACTACTATTTGGTTGTTAAAGATTTAGTGTCTGGGTGTACTTCCGTGACGGACACGGTAACGCTTAACCCTGGTGTGCTGGTGACGCACTCAGTGTCCATCACACAGCCTTTATGTCACGATTCATTGGGAACCGTAAATATTACTTTCTCTGGAGGTGCAATGCCTTATGATTATACCACGGATAATGCGAGCTTTACAAATGCCGGAGCAGGTGCTGGTAATGTGTCTTTAAATCTTGCTGATGGTGAGTACTATATTCAAATTCAAGATGTCAATGGATGTTTGTCGGTTTTAGACACCCACAATGTCATCGCTCCGGCGCCCATTACTTATGATTTAACACCGACGGACATCTGTTTGCCCAATCTTGGATCCATAGAATTCCTGAATATCACAGGAGGAACTGGAACCGGAACTTATGATTTTAGCTCTGACAATGGAACTACCTGGCAAGCTTTATCCTTCTTTAACCAATTATTGATCGGGACCTACCAAACGTCAATTATAGATGCCAATGGATGTAGACACGACTCAACCGTAACGGTAAATTTTGATGGACCTCCTCAACCCACTATCAATTCGAGCAATCCATTTTGTGATGGAGATGATGTTTTGGTGAGCAATGGTTCTTCAAATTCTAAATGGTTTGTCAATAATTTATGGAGCGGACCTGTTGGAACTGGCGCTAGTATTAACTTACCTCTCGGAGTATCTACAGGTGATTGGATTTATGTAGCTGATCAACAAACCTCTGGAAACTTTTGTTACTCCATTCCGGACTCATTGCAAATTGTGGTGGTCAATAATACCTTGACTATGGGACCAGATGCGACAGTTTGTCCTGGCGATAGCGCAGAAATATCGGCTTCTTTTACTGGAAATGGCACTTTTTCGTGGGATGCTGATCCGGGAATAGGTAATACGCTTTCCACTATTACTAATGTCTTACCTAATTCAACCCAAAACTATTATGTTGCTAAATTGAGCAATGGAGGCTGTACTTTTACGGATTCTTTATTGGTTATAGTCGATGAATCCGGAGATTGTGGTTTAGAGATTTCCAATGCATTTTCTCCGGATGGAGATGGTGTAAATGACCAATGGATCATTGAAGCAGTTATTGATAATCCCATAAATGAAGTTTATATTTACAACCGCTGGGGAGACCAAATCGAGCATTTCACTAATTATGATAATAGCTCGGTGGTTTGGGACCCCGGGAATACTGGTGGTACAGCCAATAGTGGAGGAGGACAAGCGGTTACCAATGGAACGTATTTTTACGTGATAGAATTTCCGGAAACCAATGTCAGTCGAACGGGTTGGGTCCAAATAACGAGATAATGAAAAGATATTATTTATATGTATGCATGATTTTTCTGATGATACCTCTCACCAGGAGCTATGCACAACAAGATGCCATCTATAGTCAGTACATGTTTAACCCATTTGCTATCAATCCTGCCTATGCTGGTAGTCGAGATGCTTTGAGTGCAGTCATTTTGGGAAGACAGCAATGGGCTGGTTTGGATGGGGCTCCTTTTACAGGATCAGCGGCCATTCATGGTCCCATAAAAGCGTCAGGACTTGCCGGTGGCTTCAACATCATTCATGATGAATTAGGACCTACTACCACAAACGGAGCTTACTTAACCGGAGCATATCATTTAAAACTATCCAAAGGTAAGCTGGCCTTTGGCTTAAGAGGTGGTCTGATTTCATCAACCTTCGATTACAATAAATTGAATTACAATCAACCGGATAATTACAGCAATATTGGTGCAATTACGGAAGGAGGACCCAGTTTTGATTTTGGCATGTACTATTATACACCAAAGTTCTTTGCAGGATTATCAACTACCCATATAGGAACGAACACCTTCGATCACTCAGTAAATGATACCATCAGTGCCAATATAGTGTTTGATCAGCATTATATGCTAGCAACAGGTTTGGCCATTGAGATGAATGACAATTTTGTTTTCAAACCAAGCATCATGGCAAAATACGTTCAAGGGGCCCCACTTAATATAGACATCAATATGAGCATGTTGTTTAGAAAAGTTTTCTGGTTTGGTATGTCATACAGACATGGCTCTGCGCTTACTTTTATCACAGAATACAATATCACCGATTGGATGAGGTTAGGGTATAGCTACGACTTAGTGTTAAACAGATTAAAGAGATTCAATTCAGGATCTCACGAACTTTTTATTGGATTTGATTTTCTTATGCGTAAGGATAAGGACGTTTCTCCAAGATATATGTAAATTGGCACTTGCCTTATGAGGAGTATGATTGGTTTATTAACACTGCTGGGAATTTTAACCGCCGGACCTACGGACGGACAACCGAGTATTCTTAACGAGACACGTACGGTTGAAATTTCATATGAAGTCAAGGAATTGCCCGGTCTGAACTCTGAGGTGCTGGAGTTTTCTCCAGTGATGTACAAAGACCAACTGGTGTTTACCTCAGATAGAGAGTATAACATGGTAAACGTGGGTGAGCAGATGTGGAAAGAACATCCGCACCTCAATTTATTCATAGTGGACGTGAAATCGTATTCCGAAGATTCTTTGGAATTCTCAAAGCCTGAGTTATTTGAGAACCTGTTTACTTCCATGAGCCATACCGGTCCCATTGCTTTTTCTGAAGATGGTAATATGGCAGTTTTCACACAGGTTACCCACAAAAAAATCAAAGGTCAGGATAAAGTAAAGGTACACAAGCCCGCTTTATTTTACTCCGAATTGGATGGTAGCAAGTGGTCCAAACCGATTATCGTGCCTTTTGTAGATGTTAACTACTCCTATGGACACCCTTCGTTAAGCAAGGATGGTAAGACTCTGTATTTCTCTTCCAGCATGCCAGGAGGTCAGGGGGGAGACGATATTTATGTATCAACCTTTGATGGAACTAACTGGTCTGCTCCCAAAAATCTTGGACCTGAAGTAAATTCAGAGGCCAATGAAGTGTTTCCAAGTTTTTATAATGAAGTGCTTTACTTTTCTTCAAATAGAAAGGAATCTATGGGGGGGTTGGATTTGTTTAAATCAGAATTGAAAGAGAATGCTTTTCAAACAGCACAAAAATTAGAAGAACCGATTAACTCTAAAGAAGATGACTTTGGTTTAATTTTCAGAAGTGACAATGTCGGGTATTTTTCCTCAAACAGAGCGGAAGGCAAAGGGAAAGATGATATCTATATGTTCAAGGTAAATGAGACGGTTACCATAGAGTCTGATTTCCTTGCCGGTAAATTCAACTACCGAAATTTGGATGGCAATGTCGAGGGGATGAAAGTCATGTTGTATGATGAAGATGGAAACCTAGTGATGGACACTAAAACCAATGAAAATGGCGAATTCATCTTTAAACACCTTGGACGTGATGAAGAATACCGTATCAAAATTGAAGGCGAAGAAGATATGGAACTGATCATCTACAATCTGGATGGTGAAACAGTGGCCACTTTGATGAGTGATGCCAAAGGCGAATTCATTTACAAGAGACTGCCTCCGGGAGATGTGGGAACCATGGCCTTGATGGACCCTGAAGATATGGATGATAATCTTGGGACACTCGATGGTCAGTTTGTCTTTGAACATTTGCCTACCAAATTTGCGTCAAATATGAAGGTAATGTTGGTGGATGAAAATGGAGATATTCAGTTTACAACTACCACGGATGAATACGGAAACTTTGAGTTTAAAAATCTGCCTGCGAACTCTAATTACCTGGTGCGGATGGAGGAAGTAGATGAGAATTTAACCTTGTTGATTTTTAATAAGGATGATAACGTGACTGCTGTTCTGAGAATGGATGGACAGGGAGATTTTGTCTATAAAAAACTACAGCAGAAATACGCAGGTAATCTGGAACTCATGGAGACCGAAGACCTGGATTTATTTGAAGACATCAAAGGCAACATATTTGGACGATTCATTCACAAGAAAAAGGAACAAAAGTTTGGAGATGGCCTTGACTTCCTGGTTTATGATAAGGATGGTAACCTGGTCCTGAAAACCAAGTCCGATGAAAAAGGATTCTTTAGGTTGAACAATTTACCGCTTACTGATTCATACATGTTCCAATTGGATGAGGGTGACCTGGTATTCGGAGACGACATTCAGATGGTCATCATGAACCGTGAAGGTACTCAGATTGCTATTCTAGATAAAGATAAGAAAGACTTTTTTGTTTACACCCCTCTTGGGCTGGCTGGTAAGATCGACCTAACTGAAATGGGCTATGAGGATATGACGCTTGAAAATTTCGCTAAGGAAATCCCTACCATCTATTATGAAAGAGGAAGTTCATATTTAAGTACTAAGTCAAGAAAAATTCTGGATAATTTGATTAAGGAAATGAAAGAAAACCCCTCGATTAAAATTGAGGTCAACTCTTATGCAGATTCAAGAGCAAGTGCCGAGTTTAACCTGAAGCTCTCTGGTAAAAGATCAAATAGCGTCTTAAAGTACCTGAAGTCAAAAGGAATTCCTTCAGACAGAATGGGTGGAAACGCCTACGGAGAAAGCAAACTGCTCAACGACTGTGGTGATGGTGTTGAATGCCCTGAAGAACTTCACCAACTCAATAGAAGGTCTGAGATTAGAGTATATTAATGGACCTCACTCAACTCAAAGCAAAATCTAAAGCATCTAAAAAAGCTTTTAAGAAGCTCTACAAACGTCTTGATAAACAAAAGGATGCTGTGGTAGACAATATGTTTCATGAAGCACATGAATCTGTGTTTGCCTGTACAGACTGCTTGCAATGCGCAAATTGCTGTAGAACTACAGGACCTTTGTTCACCAATCGAGATATAGCAAGAATTTCCCGGCACCTTCAAATGAAAGAAGCCGATTTCGTAGAAACCTATCTCAGGGTAGATGAGGAAGAAGACCACGTTTTGCAGAAAGTCCCCTGCCATTTTTTAGACCTCAATACCAATATGTGCAGTATTTATGAGGTGCGCCCAAAAGCTTGTGCAGAGTATCCGCACACAGATATGAGGGGACAAAAGAAAATTCAAAGGCTAACCATAAAAAACAGTGAAATATGTCCTGCCGTCTATGAAATCCTTAATTCGATTCAGGATCGTTGTTAGCACTTTCCTGGCTCATAGCATACAGTTTCTTCAGCATATAGATAGCAATGAAGTAAAGACATGTGATCACACCGAAAAATGAAAACAGGTACTGACCTATGCGAAGGAACAGATTCTTCGGTGTCTGTGGTTCAACATAGTTTTCGAATACTCTGCCATCATCAAATCTGACTTCACGAATGTCATAATCCAAATAGTCGGAATATCTGGCACAAAATGTAATGGTCTCTGAAGAATCTTTATATAGAGCAGGCCATAGGTCATTTTTATTCCAATGCAGCCTCCATGAATCGCCGTTTTCGGTATGAATAATGAGTTTTTCATAACACCGATATGGACAAAACCCTTGTTTATCGTATTCTATGTGTCTAACTGAAACTTCATAGCATTCATCCGTATACTCTGGGATGTTGGGAGGGAATGCGACACCTATTGTTAGGACCAAGAGGGATATGGTGGTTAGCACGATCAAAACGATCTTAACAACGCTGTCGAGGGATGTCAGGAACTTTTGCATTACAAGATCTTTTTTAAAACCTCAAAATAAGCAGGATGTTTCAGTAGCTTGGATTTTTCAGGGTCTACTTGCGAAAACTCGATAAGATCATCTGTTTCAAAGCCTTTCGATAAGTACCATACTTTCAAGCTTTCTTTTCTTGGCATGTCAACACCTTTGGAGAATATAATTTCAATGTACAATTCATGAATACCAATTGACTTGAGATGAGCTTCAACAAAAGTCATTAATTGAGATGCCATGCCTTTACCGCGATATTGTCGGTTGGTGGTGAGCAAGCCAAAATACCATCGACCTTCTTTTTGATACAGTCTGATAGTACTGGAAATAAAGCCACCGCACCACCCAAGAATCAGCTCTTCCTGCTCGATGAGCTTTTCTACTTCAGGGGCATTGATGCGTTCATAAGTACCATCATCAGGCCAAATAGCGCCTTCCTCTTCAAGATAAATGTCGTTAATCTCCTGAACCAAATTCTTGATCTCCGCAGGACTCAATTTTGCCGCAAAGTCTATCCTAATAGGACCATTTTTGTGTGAATGCGTTGAAGAAGTCAAAACCAACTTTAATTTGACCCTGAATGTCGGAAAAATTGCTGTCCGAACCAACATAATAGACCCCCACTTTCACCAGTTCTTTAAACAGTCTAAAGGGTTTCTCAATGCCAGCATACATTTCAATATGCTTAAAACTCTGTTCATCTACCATCAAGATGCCACCACCCCCAACGGCTTGTAATTTAAGTCTATTCAGCAGAGGCACTTTATTGAGCAGAGCGCCATTAAAATGATGGATGTAGTTGGCTTGAAAAAATGCATTGGTGGTTGGAATACTAGGTCCTAGTAGCTGAAAAAACTCAAGCGGATTCGTAAATAAAAAGCGATCAGATCCTCTGAAATATTTGAAATCAGTTAGCATGACATTGTTGTCTTTCAGGAAATCACCGGCATGTACTTCCCATTTAGATTCCCCCAGACTGGCAGTTTTAAAACTATGCTTAACACTTAACTCCAAAAAATCAAAATCTACCACGCTGCCAAATAAGCCTTCTATGCCTTTTTTATAATGAAGCGTAAAAACTGGATAAGTACTGCCTAAAATAACTTTTTTGTTAGGCTCCATGAAGTATTTCTGCATGGGAGTAAATGTGAATTTAGCATCAATATAAAACTCACTAAATGGATCAAAATCAGTAGGTACATTCAAACTGCCAAAGAGGTTGTTGGACCAGTCGCTCAATTCTAAACCAGTAATTGGATAAGTTTTAGAATACTCAAAGTCAACATCAAAATATCCTCCATTGAAAAGCTCCATACTATGGCCTATGGTGAGAGCCTTTTTATTCACATAGTTCGATCTTGAAAAGAAAGAACTGATAGAAGCCAACTCATTTAATTCATCATAATAGTCGCCCACTAACAAATGTATTTTTCCGAATTTTTTTGGCAAATAGGTAAACCGAGTATCCAAAGTGGCCTTTAAATCCTTGTTTTTAAATCCATAATCGGGAGTGGCTTCAAGGTCAATGGCATAGCCGGTTTTCCATTCTTTTTTCACACTAAAAGGAAGTGTATGTCGATACCCTCCAACGCCCAGGGGTTTAATTTGTTCAATAAGGGGAGAGATGTAGATTTCCCGTTTTTTCGTCCAGTTTCTGAAGCCTACCCCCATAAAGAGTACATCCAGAACTTTGAAACGGTTATAAATGGAGTCCTGCCTGTCCAGGTATTCTTTGCTATTGTGATGCGCGTATACACTGTCTTGATACCTCATGAACTCGGTTTCTTTATCCTTCAAGGGGATAGGTCTTTTGGGGTTCCAGAAAGTGCTGTCGTAGCTATATGCCGAGTCTTCAACCACTTTGACCTCATTTCTAAAGTAGTTTTTCGGGAAAATGGGTGAAAAGTCATATTCTGAATGGAGCATGGTGGTATTACCGTATACCAGGCTGCCGAAATCCGTATCAGTAAAATAATATTCTTCACGATTTAAAATCATCATGGAATCCAACATTTCGTAGCTGTGTAGAATATGAAACGATTTGTATTTCAGCAGAATTTTCTCATTAATTTCTAAGTCCACTCCTGTAAGAGCAAAACTGCCATCTTCTATAAAAACATGTCCCGTAAACGTAGAACTGATTTGTCTTTTTGGGATTACTTTGATTTTATAGATTAGTTTTCCATTGTCAATCCAGGAATCGATCATTTTATAATTGTAGGTGACCAGGGCCGCTGAAGAAATAGGCGATATGAGGGGATTTGAGCTTAAGCCAGGATGGTGAATGCGATTGTCGTAGAAATCAAACCCAGGTTCTATGGTACTCTGTCGGAACAAATAATGATTGTATTGCTGTCCGACAGGAGGTCCGTCATCATCACCTCCAATGCTTACCTCCACATTTCTTACTTCATTCAGGTCCTCATAGTTATTAGATGCATGAACAATCTGTTTGTAAGAATTTGGAGCTGAAAAATGCGTGGTTGAAAATGATTCTGTGAGGTTGTTATGTTTTTTACTGAGTTCAACGGTATCTGTTTCATTCGGTTTTGGCTGTTTCTCTAAAGTACTCTTAGTATAGGTTTTGTAGGATAAACGCTCAAATTGTTTCTGGTATTTTTTTCGATTTTCAATGGCTTGTTTGATGATGGCATATGCCGGGTCTTTTGAATCACTTCTGATATTAAGGATGGCCAGGTCGGTGACAGAGTAGTCCAGAACTACTTGAATGTTTTGGACGTTCTGCTGGAGCTGCACATCTAATTTTTTGGTAATGAATTCGACATTTTCAAAGATCAAAGTATGCTTGCCCAGCGGTAGATCAAGTACAAATTCACCGTTGAAGTCGCTCACCACACCACGCGGACTATTTTCTACACTGATTTTTACGAATGGAATAGGGGAGTTGAGTGTGTCCACTACGGTCCCGGTAATCCTTGCTCCAAAAGCACTTGAACTCAGAAAAATGAGTAATAATATAAGGGATAGTTTCGTCAATTGCTAGTATGACGACAAACTTAGAGATAAGTTACACCAAAAAAACTTAAAGGGTGTTAATTTTTGAAGTTGTTTCCAAAAGCGAATTCTTGGCAAACATGAGCCACGAAATCCGTACCCCGATGAATGCGATCATCGGGATGTCGGAACTGCTTTCACAAACGCCGCTCAGCAAAGAACAGCTTGATTACGTCAATTTGGTCCGCGACTCCGCCGATTCCTTGCTGTTAATCCTGAATGAAATCCTTGATTTTTCAAAGATCGAATCGCGAAAACTGCAACTGGAAAGCATTCCGTTTTCATTGCGTGATGTCATCGAACGCGCGTCACAAACGCTGGCGATTCGGGCGGCCCAAAAGGGAATCGAATTGGCTTGTCGCGTCGCGCCGGATCTGCCCGATCGCTGGTTGGGTGATCCAGGACGACTGCGACAGGTGATGATCAATTTGATCGGTAATGCGATCAAGTTCACCGACGAGGGCGAAGTCCTGATCGAAGTCTGCGCGGGACAACCCCGTGAAGACGCACCGCCGAATCACTTGCCGCTTTCGTTCAGCGTAACCGACACCGGTATCGGCATCCCAAAAGAAAAGCACGCCGCCGTGCTCGACCCGTTCACCCAGGCGGACACATCAACCACGCGCCGTTTCGGCGGAACCGGACTGGGACTCGCCATTTCAAAACAGTTGGTCGACTTGATGAACGGCGAGTTATTGCTTGACAGCCAACCAGGACACGGCACCCGGTTTTACTTCACCTGTTTTTTCCGCCCCTCATCGGATCGGAGCGGCGAACAGAAAACAACGCTCACCACCTTGGAACAAATGCCGGTCTTGGTTGTCGATGACAATCACACCAATTTGCGAATCCTGAAAGAGATATTTACAAACTGGCGACTCATGCCGACGCTCGCCGATTGCGGCGAAGATGCATTGCAAGCCGTTCACCGGGCAACCGAACAGGGCCACCCCTTTCAATTGGCCGTACTCGATTGCATGATGCCGGGAATGGACGGATTTCAATTGGCCCGGCAACTCAGGAAAGACTTCGACCGCGAGCAACTGAAACTGATCATCCTGTCTTCATCCACCAGCAGCGATGACCTGCAACGGTGCCAGGAAT
>JAUILH010000143.1 GCA_030433115.1 Bacteroidia bacterium
ACTTTTGCCAGCACCATCGGAATGCACATTTCAGCATGTGTACTACTGGCAGCAATAAGGCCTTTGGTTCTGAGGTTGCTAAGTCCGCGTGAAGGTTACGAATTTGGCTCCTCACCAGGTATTCAAATGCTCGGTGTCCGCTGGTTTGTGGCGTATGTATCTATGCTCACTTTGTTACATCATATTTGGTATTTTTTCATTGAGAAATTTGGGTTTTCTAATTTCTTCGATACGATGAGCAGAGCATTCCTGAGCGCGCTCGCTAGCATTGTATTGATCATGCTTGCACAATTTTTATTTGGTCCACGACTGAGACGTTCATGAATCTTGAAAATAGGAAATATGTGATTTTGCTCACCTTCCTCATGGTTGGTATCATCTTTATTTTTCGCTTGGGGTACATGCAGATCGTTTCAGATAAGTGGGATGATCGCGCCAAAGAGATTTCAGAGAAAACTCTTCCCATCTATGCGCCCCGTGGAATTATCTATGATCGGAACGGAATTAAATTGGTAGAAAATCAGATTTACTATGATGTTAAAGTTATTCCCGATGATATTGGCAAAGTTGATACAGCGAAATTGTGTGAGCTATTTGGCATAAGCCGGGAGACATTTGACGAAAAACTAAAAATTGCCAGAACCCATCCGAATGTAGGGTATGCGCCATCTGATTTTATCACGCAAATCTCCAAAGAAGACTTTAGCACCATTCGGGAACAACTCTACAAATACAGACCTGGGTTTTATGAAGTCAAAAATCCGCTAAGATTCTATCCCAGAGGCATTGCTCCCCACGTGTTGGGCTACTTAAATGAAGCCAGTCCAAAGGACATTGAGGCGGATGACTATTACGTACCGGGAGAATATGTAGGTAGGATGGGCATTGAACGTGCTTATGAAAAAGATCTCAGAGGTAGGCGCGGATTAAGTTACATTCTGCAAACTGCCGAGGGATTGAAATCTGAGGACTTGAATGATAGTCGCGACATACAACCAGAAAATGGAAAGCATCTGGTATGTACCATTGATGCTGAGCTTCAGGAGTACGGAGAGGCACTCATGAAGAATAAAATCGGGTCTATTGTTGCAATTGAACCAAGTACGGGGGAAATTTTAGCCATGGTATCTGCTCCAACTTATGACCCCAACTGGATCGTTGGAAAGAAAAACAGGAATACTTACTACCCCCAGTTACTGCAAGATACTTTGAAACCCTTGCTCAACAGAACTTCCTATTCAGAATATCCTCCGGGGTCTATTTTCAAAATGTTCCAGGCTCTGGTTGGTATGAATTTGGGCATACTGACACCGAAAAGGACCTTTGTGTGTGATGGATCATTGATTGGAGACCACTGTTTTGGAACCCTAGATATGTACTCTGCAATTAAATGCTCGAGCAACCAGTGGTTCTATTTAGCTGTTAAGCGCATCATACAGTCTGGCAAGCACAAGAGTATTTTTAGAGACTCTGAGTATGGTTTAAATGTTTGGGCAGCAGAGATGAACAAGTTTGGTTTGGGTGTTCCTCTGCCTCTTGAAATTGGAAGTGGTAAAACCGGGTTGATTCCTGATGCAGATTATTACAATCGTTTTCCAGGGTATTATGATAGCACTCAAATGAGACCGCGGTGGGCATATAGCACAATTGCGTCCATAAGTATTGGTCAGGGGGAAGTACTTTTAACACCCCTTCAAATGGCTAATTTAGGCTGTATTTTGGCGAATAAAGGACATTATTACTATCCTCATTTGGTCAAGAAAATTGGTGACGATCCAAAAAGACCGATCTATCGCGAAAAGCAAATCGTGTCTGAGGACCCTTCAAACTATGATGTGGTAATAGATGCTATGCGGGCTGTGGTAGAAGAACCTGGAGGAACAGCCAGGAGAGCCCGAACTAAAGATATTCGCGTCTATGGCAAAACGGGAACAGCTGAAAACCCACATGGAGAAGACCACTCGGTATTTCTGGCTTTCGCAAAAAAGGACGGAAAAGATATTGCCATTGCTGTGTATGTAGAAAATGCCAAATGGGGAGGTGAATGGGCGGCCCCTATTTCAAGTTTGATGATTGAAAAGTACATCCATCGTGAAGTGCTTGATACCTTGAAGGAACAACGGATTTTAGATAAGGACTTTATACACCCACCAGATGAGGAATAGTGCGATTAGCTTAAAGCATTTGGATTGGGGCATTATTGGTTTATATGTCCTTCTGGTGATCATTGGTTTGATTAACGTGAACTCCTCCGGATACCGAGGAGAGGACATTGCCTTCTACAGCCTTTCAGCTCCATCTGGTAAGCAGTTGATGTGGTTTGGACTCTCAATTTTTGTAGCCATTTTTATACTGCTGCTTGAATCTCCATTTATCAAAAAGGGCGCCTATGGTTTTTATGCCGTGGTGATGCTGATGTTATTGGCAGTTCTATTTTTCCCCGAAAAGAATGGTCAGAGGTCGTGGTTTGGTTTTGGAGAGTACGGCATTCAGCCTTCCGAGTTTGCCAAAACAGCTACCGCCCTGGCTTTGGCCAAATTTCTGAGCACAATCAACATCAAGATTCAAAATTTCAATGACCGACTCAGGGCCTTTGCGATTATTGCAGCGCCATGTATTTTCATTGTATTACAGCCCGATCCGGGAACATTGTTGGTGTTTTGTTCTTTCGTGTTTGTACTCTATCGAGAAGGACTTTCCGGAAACATCCTCATGTTCTCGTTACTAGCCATCGTGCTCAGTATTCTGACCATCCTGGTAAAGAATACGCACATTGAGTTGCCCTTGGTTCAAGACTTAATTCAGGGGCATTATGTCATTATACTGGTACTCTGGATGATCGGTTTACTCATTGCCTTTGTCATTAAGAACTTTGTAAATCGACGAGAAAGAAAAAATGCCTACATCATCCTGATCACTGGATTTATTGCAGCGGGTTCATTCGTTTTTGTGGTGGATTATAGTTACGACAACATTCTGAAAGATCACCACAGAAATAGAATTGAGCTTTTCTTAGGTTTGGAGGAAGACCCTGATGGTAAAGACTACAATCGAAACAGAGCCATGGCAGCCGTAGGGTCTGGTGATTTGTTTGGAAAGGGTTATAAACAAGCTACATTGGCCAATGCCAAACAGGGGCATGTTCCTGAACAAACAACCGATTTTGCTTACTGTACCTGGAGTGAAGAGTTTGGCTTTCTGGGGAGCTCCGCCATAGTCGTAATTTTCATGATTTTTCTGACCAAGATTATCTTAATTGCAGAAAGGCAACGGTCTCAATTCACCAGGATTTATGCTTATAGTGTTGCAGGCATTTTCTTCCTTCATTTTATGATCAATATAGGTATGATTATAGGGTTAGCTCCTGTTATCGGGATTCCTTTACCATTTATCAGCTATGGAGGAAGTTCCTTGCTTTCTTTTACGATACTGTTGTTCGTATTGATCCGTCTAGACAACGAAAGAATGGAAGTGCTCAGGTAATTACAACCCTTAAATCCCGGGCAGATTAAACTGACTCAATAGTTGCTGCTATTTGTTTGTGATAAATTGCCCACTTCAGAATAACCGCCCCAGGATTCAGGATGTGTAGTTAAATGGCGTACATGGCTTTTATTTTGACTGTCATGACATTGACCGGTGCAAAGCCACCGTGTTCCGACCTAACAGATAATAATTCGCTTTTAACCTTGATGTCTGCTCCGGGCATTGGATGTGCCTCCATGAAATTACTCACGGCGTTATCATACGCCTCTTCAAAAGACATGTTGTAAGATTTACCTTCGATTTCATGAGAGCTTGCGGCACTTTCAGATTCTAACGGCTCCACAATTTTGTCCGCCAAACTCTGAACAGAAACCACCTGCGGACCTTCAGCAGTATGAATGGTTAACTGGTCTTGTTTTTCTCCAAATCTAAATGCTCTCGACACCTTAAATGATGTCCCTTTTTTGGGGCCTTCACCACAGAGTTCAACCCTAAATTGAGGAGGATATATCTCAATTGGCAATTGCACTATTCCCGGGACTTCCCACTCGGAATGTCTCTGCCCTTCAGCTATAATAATATGGTATCCGTCAATATAATAGACCTCTAAAGAAGAGACAGCAGCTAGTTTACAATTGGCCATAACATCAAGTTTTGACCAAATCTAGGGCATCAAAAACAGAAAAAAATCACTGAATTCAGTGATTTTTTATCGGAAAACCACCAATTATATCACCATACATGCTCCAACAGTCTCATTAGTGGCCTCATCAATCATAATTAAGCTACCAGTAATTCTGTTTCTGTCGTATCTATCAAAAAACAGTGGGGAGGTTGTTCTCAGGGAAATTCGTGCAATGTCATTCATCTTAATCTCCTTGTCATCTTCTATTCTATGCAAGGTATTGATGTCCACTTTATACTTGATTTCCTTCACCATGCAACGGGCGTCTTTAGACGTATGCTTGAGCGCATATTTACCATTTGGCACCAAAGATTTAGGATTTAACCAACACACCATGACATCCAAATTCTGTTCCGCCTGAGGTGAATTATTCTCTCTGACGATCATATCTCCTCTAGAGACATCAATTTCGTCTTCTAAAGTTATCGTAACCGACATAGGTGCAAATGCTTCATCCAACTCCCCGTCCAGTGTATCTATACTTTTAATCTTTGATGTAAAACCTGAAGGCAGTACCATCACCTGATCTCCTTTTTTGAAAACACCTCCTGCAATTCTTCCGGCATAGCCTCTGTAATCGTGGTACTCGTCTTTTTGCGGTCGGACAACATACTGCACCGGAAATCTGCAATCCACATGGTTGTGATCACTTGATATGTGCACATTTTCCAGGGTGTACAGCAAAGTAGATCCTTCGTACCAAGGCATTTTTTCAGATCGATCTACCACATTGTCGCCATTCAAGGCACTAATTGGAATGAAACGGACATCACTGATTTCCAACTTAGAGGCAAATGCTTCCAAATCGGACTTAATCTTTTCATAATCCTCCTGACGGTAATCCACCAGGTCCATCTTATTGACACAAAATACAATGTGTGGGATTTTAAGCAGTGAGGCGATGAATGCGTGTCTGCATGTCTGTTCAACCATCCCCTTCCTTGCATCAACCAAAATAATTGCCAGGTTGGCTGTTGATGCACCAGTCACCATGTTTCTTGTATACTGGATATGTCCGGGAGTATCTGCGATAATGAATTTTCTTTTTGGGGTGGCAAAATATCTATAAGCCACATCAATTGTGATGCCTTGCTCTCTCTCGGCCCTCAAACCGTCAGTCAATAAGGCCAAATTCACTTGCTCTTCCCCCTTACCCGTACTTGCCAGTTCTATGGCTTCCATTTGGTCTTCAAAAATGGATTTGCTATCGTACAATAATCTTCCAATCAAGGTCGATTTACCATCATCCACACTTCCTGCTGTTGTAAATCTTAGCAGGTCCATGTCCAAATATGCTTTACTATCTATTGTTTCCATTGTCTTAAAGTTTAATGGTTAATGGTTTAAAGTCAAATGTGTTTTTTAGATAATCACCTACCAATTGAGTGCTTTTTTAAATCCGTATTCTTTTTGATCGTCGAAAAAATAGATAGTAATTCATGACATTCTTGAATGAACTCATCACATTCTTTCCAGCCTTCTATTTCCTTTATTACCCTTAACCAATATTTAGTCTCTCTACATTCTTTACAAACTATTCCAACTTTGTGACTAAAGTCTCTGTATGACTCTGCTGCTTGTGCCTCTTCGTAGTTAGCACCAACAGACGTACAGGACCGTATTATTTGTCTATGAATATCTTGCCATTTTCTTTGATCAGATTTCTCTACACGTTTTAGGATGCTAATTGTAAATGAAAAAGTTCGCTCAATTAATTCATTGGTTCTATTATTAGGTACTTTCACCATAGTCACATATTCCCATTAACCTTTTTAAAAGTATCCTTGTTTTTTTCTGTCTTCCATGGCTGCTTCCGATCGTTTATCATCGATTCTGCTGCCACGTTCTGTTACTCTGGTTGATGCCACCTCATCAATAATTTGCTGTAAATCTGATGCAGTCGACTCCACGGCACCAGTACATGTCATATCTCCAATGGTTCTAAAACGAACGGTTTTTTCTACAACTTCTTCTTCTGGTTTTCTTTTCATGAAATCACAGGCGGCATACCATACACCATCGCGTTTAAAACATTCTCTTTGGTGTGAGAAGTAAATAGATGGAATCTCAATCTTCTCATGCAAAATGTATTGCCAAATATCCATCTCCGTCCAGTTAGAAATAGGAAAGCTTCTGAAGTGCTCTCCCATGTGTTTTCTACCGTTAAAGATGTTCCACAATTCCGGTCTTTGATTTTTAGGGTCCCATTGTCCGAAATCATCTCTATGTGAGAAGAAACGTTCCTTTGCTCTGGCTTTTTCCTCATCACGTCTGGCGCCTCCCATGGCACAATCAAACTTTCCGTTTTCTATGGTCTCCAATAGGGTTACGGTTTGCAGAGAATTTCTACTGGCATTGTATCCAGTTTCTTCCACTACTTTGCCTTCGTCAATAGATTTTTGAACTGATCCAACGATCAATTTAGCGCCATATTTTTCGACCAGGTTATCTCGAAACTCAATGGTTTCGGGGAAATTATGTCCTGTATCCACATGTACCAGAGGAAAGGGTACGTTACCTGGAAAAAACGCTTTACGCGCTAAATGAAAACAGACAATGGAGTCTTTTCCACCCGAAAATAATAGGGCTGGTCGTTCAAATTGAGCCGCTACTTCTCTTAAAACGTAGATGGATTCGGCTTCTAATTCTTTTAAATGGGTTAAGCTATAGTTCATTGCCTCAATTAATTGGAAGGCAAATTTAAGTATTCCTGTAAAGCTGACATCACAAAATCAACACTATCTTTTATCGACTGATTTTCTGTACTTACAGTGATGGCAGGCTGTATTGGCGTATCAAATGGTGCGCTGATTCCTGTAAAGTTTGGAATTTCACCTAATCTGGCTTTGGCGTATAGACCTTTCACGTCACGTTTCTCGCACACTTCAAGTGGCGTATTCACATGAACAAGAATGAAATCATCTTCTCCGATAATATCCCTGGCCATATTTCGCAAATCGTTGGTAGGGCTCACAAAACTTGCAATGGTGATAATGCCTCCTTCCACAAATAGTTTGGCCACTTCAGAGATTCTTCGGATATTTTCTACCCGGTCTTCGGCAGAAAAACTCAAATTGTTATTGATCCCCGCACGAACATTGTCTCCATCCAACAACTTTGTAAAATAACCTTCATCGTACAGTGCACGCTCCAAACCTTTGGCAATGGTAGTTTTACCTGAGCCAGACAGACCTGTTAACCAAATAACACGTGCTTTCTGTTGAAGGGTCTGTTCCTTTTCGGAACGGGACATGATTTCATCGAATACGGTAAAAATATTACCCTTCTCTTCTTTCATCCCAGATCATCTAATTAATCAAGAGTTTTAGCCACTTCTACTTCTTCGAACGCTTCAACATGGTCGCCCACTTTAATGTCATTAAATTTCTCAATGTTCAATCCGCATTCGTATCCGTGCTTCACTTCCTTCACGTCATCTTTGAAACGCTTCAATGATCCAAGTAATCCAGTGTAAATTACAATGCCATCTCTAATGACACGGACATTGCTGTTTCTGTTGATTTGACCTTCAAGCACGTAACAACCGGCAATGGTTCCCACTTTGGAGATTTTGAAAGTTTCTCTGATCTCCGCAGTACCCACGATCTTTTCTTCGACATCCGGTGACAACATACCTTCCATGGCGGCTTTCACTTCTTCGATAGCCTGGTATATAATGCTGTACAATCTGATTTCAACTTCTTCATTTTCAGCCAACTTTCTCGCACCTGCAGAAGGTCTTACCTGGAAACCAACAATGATGGCGTCTGATGCAGTTGCTAACAAAACATCTGATTCAGTGATGGCACCAACGGCTTTGTGAATGATATTGACCTGAATTTGTTCCGTACTCAATTTCTCAAGAGAGTCTGACAAGGCTTCAATAGATCCATCCACATCACCTTTCACAATCACGTTTAGTTCCTGGAAGTCACCCAATGCCAGTCGTCTACCGATTTCATCCAGTGTCAGGTGCTTCTGAGTTCTCACACCCTGTTCGCGCTGCAACTGAGTTCTTTTAGCGGCAATGTCTTTGGCTTCTCTTTCATCATCCAATACATGGAATTTATCACCGGCACTTGGCGCACCGTTTAATCCGAGTACCTCAACAGGGAAAGATGGTCCGGCTTCTTTTACGCGCTGACCACGTTCGTTTTCCATGGCCTTCACTTTACCAAAATGCTGACCAGCCAAAATCATATCTCCAACTTTCAGGGTTCCAGCTTCAACCAGAACAGTTGTTACGTATCCTCGTCCTTTATCCAACTCAGATTCTATGATGGTACCGAGGGCGTTTTTATTCGGATTGGCTTTCAACTCAAGTAATTCAGCTTCCAGCACCACTTTTTCAAGCAATTCCTCAATATTGGTTCCTTTCTTGGCGGAAATTTCCTGACTTTGGAACTTACCACCCCAGTCTTCAACCAATACGTTCATCTGAGATAGTTCTTCTCTGATCTTATCAGGATTGGCTTCAGGTCTGTCAATTTTGTTTATGGCAATTACCATTGGGACGCCCGCAGCCTGCGCATGGTTAATGGCTTCTTTCGTTTGAGGCATCACTTTATCATCAGCCGCAACAATAATGATGGCAATATCAGTGACCTGAGCACCTCTGGCTCTCATAGCGGTAAAGGCCTCATGACCAGGAGTATCTAAGAAAGTAATGGTTTTACCATCTTTCATTTTTACGTTGTAGGCACCAATATGCTGGGTGATTCCACCTGCTTCACCGTCAATTACGTTGGCTTTACGGATGTAATCTAGTAAAGATGTTTTACCGTGATCAACATGTCCCATAACCGTAACGATTGGTGGACGTTCGACCAAATCTTCTTCCGAATCTTCTTCCACAACAATAGAGTCTGATACATCTGCAGAGACAAATTCTACAGTATATCCGAACTCTTCTGCGATGATGGTGAGGGTTTCCGCGTCCAAACGCTGGTTGATAGAGGCAAAAATTCCCAGAGACATGCACGCTGAAATGACCTCCGTGGCACTCACGCTCATCATAGTTGCTAACTCAGAAACCGTAACGAATTCGGTTACTTTAAGCACACTCTTTTCCTCTTCCAGTCTTGCCATTTCTTCTTGAGACTTGGCTGCAACCGCATCTCTTTTGGCACGTCTGTTTTTAACGGATTTAGACTTTCCTCCACCACTTAATCTGGCAAGGGTTTCTTTGATTTCCTTCTGAATTTCAGCTTCAGACACCTCTGGTTTTTGCGCCGCTTGTCCTTTTCCTCCGCCTTTCTTATTTCTTCTTTGGTCTTCCTTGGCTTGTTTCTCAACGTTGACTTTCTTAATCCGCTTTCTCTTGCGTTTCTTATCGTCGCCTGAAGTCTTTTCTTTTTCTTTAGGCAGCTCAATTTTACCAACTACTGTAGGACCACTTAACTTTTGTCTTTCAGCCTTGATGGTTTCGATCGGCTTATCTTCTTCTGTTTTGTCTTCACTCTCTGTGGCAGGAGTATCTTCGGTTGTTGATTCACTAGTTGTATCTTCTGTTTTTGATGCTTCAGAAGTTGATTCAGTGGTTTCTTCAGATTTTGGCTCCTCAGTTTCTTCAACCTTTTCTTCGGTCTTTTTGGAGATAGAATCCAGGTCGATTTTACCTACTACAGACACTTTTACGTTGTCCTCAACTTTTGCCTTAATCGCTTTGGATTCAGTGCTTCCAGCCTGAACGTTCTTGATGATAATTTCATCTTGTTCGGGTTCCTTAGAAGTGGACTCTTTGCTGGCGTCTTGAAGTGAAATTGACTCTCTTTTCTCTCTATTGAAGTTTTTGCTTTTCGCTTTTTCGCTCAGATTGGCATCTGATTGAAATTCGTCGAGCAGCATGTTATAGAGATTTTCATCAATTTTCGTGTTCGGACTGGCATCAATATCTTGTCCTTGTGAGGACAGGAAATCCACTATGGTGGACAATCCAACATTCAATTCTCTTGCAACTTTACTTAATCTTTTGACCTTACCTGCCATACAGTTGTTTACATATTGATCTGAAATATTCGTCTTTCAGATTCGTTAAAATTAACTTTTTTACCTGAATTTACTCAAATTCAGATCGGAGTATCTTAAATACTTCCGCAATCGTTTCCTCTTCAAGATCTGTTCTTTTTGCCAAATCAGTTTGAGGAATTTCCAGCACAGATTTAGCTGAATCGCAGCCAATGGCTTTTAATTCATCCTTAAGCTGTTTCATCGGTTTAGAGAAATTTATGAGACTATCTAGAACACTTTTCATCATTAATTCCTATTCTAGAACTCATAATTTGTCAGGTGATCCAGATTATATGGATTTTAACAAATAACGTCTAAACGACTAGGACAGCACTCAACAAAGTTACCATTAACTATATCACCAGGTAACGAATTAAGAATAATTTTTATCTGCCCGACTTGTACAAGGTTTTTATCTTTG
>JAUILH010000144.1 GCA_030433115.1 Bacteroidia bacterium
TGAAAGTGGTACGGTTGGTATTTTCAGGCCTAATGGTACGGCTCACACCATCTTAATTAATAAAATTACGAACAAAGTTAAACCAAGCGATATTCTGTGGGAAGCCCCTAAGAAATTACAGCAAGTTTGGTTTATCAAATTGTTTGGTGCCAACGTGAATCTTGGCAACATTGCTCCAAACGAAATGATTCCTCTTGAATGTCTGAGACTTGGGCTAAGAGGCGATACTTTCTTTGAATACTTACCCGAAGACATTTCTCAAGAATTAAAGCAATCCTAACAATTATTTCTAGTATGAATTCCATTACCCCACTCGAACTAAAATCTAAAATCGATAGCGGAGAAGATATCCAGATTATTGATGTAAGAGAACAACATGAAGCTGATATTTGCAGCATTGGTGGTGAGTTGATTCCTATGGGCTCTGTGATAGCAGAAGTTGACAAAATCAGAAAAGAAGGCACAGTTGTCGTGCACTGCAGAAGCGGAAAAAGATCTGCAGCAGTCATCAATGCACTGTCCACTCAATTTGGATACAACAACCTTTTGAATCTTGAAGGCGGTATTTTGCAATATGCAGATGACGTTGACAATTCACTGGAGCGCTACTAATGCAATTCATCAAAAATTACTTTCTGGTCTTTCTGAAAGGACTAGGCATGGGGGCAGCAGATGTAGTTCCTGGAGTATCTGGTGGAACCATTGCCTTTATTACCGGGATTTACGAAGAACTGATCAATACGATTTCAGGCATTAATCTGGGACTTTTGAAAACTCTCAAAAGCGAGGGATTCAAATCGTTCTGGAACAAAGCTAACGGTAACTTCTTACTCGCTTTATTGGCTGGAATTGCGGTAAGCATTTTAAGTCTGGCCAAAGTATTTAAGTACTTGCTGCATGAACACCCTATTCAATTGTGGGCATTTTTCTTCGGATTGATCATTGCCAGTATTCTTTATATGGGCAAACAAGTTGAGAAATGGGATGTCAAATCCATTTTTGCCATGATTGTAGGCACTGCTGCAGTAGTGACCGTAAGTGTGATGCCGGCCATGAGCAACAGTGAAAACCTGCTCTATCTGTTTATTTGCGGAATGATCGCGATTTCGGCAATGATTTTACCGGGGATATCCGGAAGTTTCATTCTGCTGATATTGGGTGTTTATCCAACCATTTTGGGGGCAGTAGATGACATGGATGTTAAAATTTTGGCAGTTGTGGCGGCAGGATGCGGCATTGGACTTCTGGCATTCAGCAGGGCACTCAAATGGGTTTTCAAACATCATAAAGCAGTGACCATAGCCTTGTTGACCGGCTTTTTAATTGGCTCCTTGATGAAAGTATGGCCGTGGAAAGCAACCGATACCGTATCTGTCAAAAAAGACCACCAAGTAGCGCTTGTTGATTTCAGTGAATTCAGCAAAGACTACCAAAGTTTATCTGCCTTTCATCAAAATGTTGAGTTGGAAGAAGCAATTGAATTGACACCAATAGAAGAACACAATGTAAGCCCACAAGCTTATTCAGAGATTAACTCTGGTGAGAAGAATCATGTGATCTTCGCCATTCTTTTTGCCATTCTTGGTTTTTCGCTGATTTTCGTACTGGACAAATTTGCGCCCAATAAAGAGGAGGCTGCCCCATGACCATTTATGGCTTAATAGGGAAATCATTGCAACATTCGTTTTCTCAAAGCTACTTTCTAAACCGATTCAAGCAAACACATCTTCACGCGTGTTATGTAAATTTTGAATTAGAACGAATTGACGAATTCAACTCTGTAATGAAGAATATTCCTGAGTTGAAAGGTTTAAACGTGACCATTCCTTACAAAGAAGTCATTATCCCTTATCTGGACGATTTGTCACCTGAAGCCAAAGCGATTGGCGCAGTAAATGTGATCGAATTCAAAAATCAGAAACTCATAGGGCACAACACAGACTGGATTGGTTTTAATGAAAGTATTGGCGCAGCATTTGATACTGAATCGATAAAAACGGCCATTATTCTGGGGACCGGAGGCGCTTCAAAAGCCGTTGAATACGGACTAAATCATTTGAATATAAATACAATTATTGTCTCTTCTTCGGGTAAAACCGAATATGGATATGGTGCGCTGAATGAACTCCTTGACAAAGTAGAATTGATCGTGAATTGTACCCCATTGGGCACCTACCCCAAAATTGAAGAAAAGCCACCTATCCTCTATTCCAGGCTGACTTCCGAACATCATTTATTCGATTTGGTATACAATCCGAAGGTAACAGCGTTCTTAAAAGCAGGGCAAAAACAAGGGTGTCAGATCAAAAATGGTTATGATATGCTGGTGGCTCAGGCTGAAGCCGCCTGGAAGATATGGAACTCTTAAGGATTAAAACCTAATTAGACTTTTCCATCCAATTGATATAGATTTCCTGCGCACCGCCTTTCAGTTGATCACATTTAAAGATGGTCATGGAGGTTTCATAATCCAGCTTTACTACCAGGCTATCTTTTTTAAATGCTTTCGATAAATTCTTTGGTTTGAAGAGCTTGCCTTCTATTTCCAACATCCAGCCGCACCCACCGTCACCTGAGCTGTGATTAATGATGGTGCCTTTCTTGTACGATCTCCCCATCTCCCCTGGCTCTTCAGTATCTTGTCCCGGGACAAAAGAAAAGGCATACATCAACACAAAAATCAAAGTTTTCATTCACTAAATTTTCCTAAACATTAACAATAATCTTACCAAACTAATAGCCCCATGGAAAATGGTCTAAGTACAGGTGATTAATTGAGTCCTTATACGCTTCTTTTACAAAACTGTTATTTATTTCTTCAACGTCTGCCGGCAAGAAAGTCATGCCTCTCTCATCCCATTCGTGCCTCACAGCGACTGTCCCCATCTGTGGCACTCGGTATTGCATCAGTAGCCAAAAGTTTCCTTTATTCGTTTGGCGGAGTTCCAATAATTTCCCCTTCAGGAAGTTCATTTGTTGATATACCCCATTGATATTCTTAACAACGATCACGGATCGCGTATTTGCCCCTTTCAAAGCGCCTACTCTTGCTTCCATAATAAAGCCTTCTCCAAAATTGGCTGAAGTGTCTAGTGGAAAAACTCTAAATAATTCATGGCTACATTTGGATAAAGAATCACTGACCGCAGAATCTTGATTCGTGCAAAAACCAAGTTGTTCTAGAGCTACCGAAATAGACGGATCCTCATATTCCGGATAGGTACTATTGATCATATACACTTCCGTAACATGCTCTATCTCCTCCTCAAAAGGCGTTTCTTTCGATTTATCTTCTTCCTTGTCAGAACATGAAGTCAGACATACTACAAAACATATGATCCCTAAATATTTCATGCATTTTTAATTCTATCGTGCTCGGCCAACAACTCCTTTCTCAATTCGGGAGATACATTGACCAAGGGCATCCTCATCACATTCGACCCCAAACCAAGTTCTTGAGTGATTTCCTTTACACCTCCGGGATTACCTTCTTTAAATAAATTTTGAATCTGTGGCAGTAACAAATAATGGTATTGATTCGCCAATTCATAATCCTGCTTCAGGCATGCGCGGACCATTTTCGAAAACTCTGAGGGATAGGCATTGGACACGACACTGATCACGCCATCTCCTCCAACAGCCATAATAGGCAAAGTAATCGCATCATCTCCGGATAAGACTAAAAAGTTATCCGGACGGTTTCTAATGACTTCCATAATTTGCTCCATATTTCCTGAAGCCTCCTTAACCGCACACATATTGGGCAGTTCGGCCAACTCAAGAATGGTCTCTGCCGTTAGGTTGGATGAGGTCCTTCCCGGCACATTGTAAATGATCACTGGTTTATTGGTAGCCCCATCAATCATCTTATAATGTTCAACAATGCCTTGTTGTGTTGGCTTATTGTAGTAAGGACTTACAGACAAAATGCCGTCAACTCCTCCCATGTCAAAAGACCTGATCTCGTCAACCACACTCCGCGTGTTATTCCCTCCTATTCCATACACCACTTTCAGCTTACCTGCATTCACTTCTAGCACATGATCCAACACTGCTCGTTTTTCATCTTTGGTTAGCACAGCCGATTCACCAGTTGTTCCCATCACAACCAGAGTATCTACCCCTCCCTTAATTTGAGAGTTCACCAAATCTGATAGAGCGTTAAAATCAATGTCTCCATTCGATTTAAATGGTGTTATCAATGCGGTTCCTAATCCTTTAAACATGTTTATAATTTTGATGCAAAACTAGTGAGCAATCCTCAATTGATGACTGCCAAAAGTTGTTTTTTTTAACACACCATGATTAAGATCTGTTAATGAGTGTGAGGTAATGGTTGATTTGTTCGATATAGTCCTTGAGTCCGGTTTTTCCCGGTGGCAAACTAATCATCAAATCGTAAGCATTTTCATTATTGACTTGTCTGCCAATCTTGAAATTGGCTTTACTCGCATTTACTACAAAATTAACTGCTGCATAATCACCTTCACTCAAGTCGATCAAAATGTTGTAGGGTTCATCCACAAAATTCTCTACTGAAATTCCTGAAGGTTTTTGCTGCCAATTGAGTTCTTTTTTGGTGAAAAACTCAAAATCAACCCGACTTTGAATGTAGCTAGGTGTTTCCTTATCATCCACATAACACAATGCCATGAGCTCTTTAATACCATGTTCTTCCTTGATGAATTTAAGGTACTGTCGCACGATTTGATATTGATCCTCAGTTTCTAACTTAAAGATCATGGCTAAGCTGGACGCATCTTGATAATTGTAGACTTTCTTGTCACGACGAACCTCTGCCTCCTTTCCAGCAAAGGCTTTTCCAACACTATTCTGTATTTTCTTTATGAAACTCATGTCACCCGATCATACTTAAAAAGTCTTCTTCTGAGAGCATCTTAATCCCCAAATCCTCCGCTTTTTTCAATTTTGAGGGCCCCATATTTTCGCCTCTTACTAAGATAGACGTTTTTGATGATACAGAGCTACCCACCTTTCCTCCATTGGCTTCAATGAGTGCCTTGAGTTCATTTCTGGATACCGTATTAAAAGTTCCGGATACTACCACTGTTTTACCTTCCAGAACATTGGATGCCAATTCCTGTTCTTCAATTTCCATAATCAGACCATGCGCAGCAAGTGCATCCACTAATTCCTGGTTAGATGGTACGGATTTAAACTCAATAATACTTTGTGCAATGCGCTCCCCTATTTCATCCACTAAAATCAAAGCTTCCTGATCAGCTTTCAACAAGTTCGACATGCTTTTAAAGTGCCTGGCTAATTTTTTGGCCACGGTTTCACCAACGTAACGAATTCCGATTGCGAACAATACACGTTCAAATGGAACTTGTTTTGAGGCTTCAATGCCCTGCAATAGATTGTCTACAGACTTTTGTGCCATTCTTTCCAATGGCAGTAAATCTTCTTCCTTCAAAGTATATAAGTCTGCTGCATTTTGAATTAGTCCCGCCTCAAACAGTTGCTCGACAGTTTCATTCCCCATACCATCAATATTCATGGCTTTTCGAGAAATAAAATGTTCGATTCTTCCTTTTACCTGTGTGGGACACTCGTATCTATTGGGACAAAAATGTTGTGCTTCTCCCTCGAGTCTTTCCAACGGTGTATCACAGTCAGGGCAGGCAGTTATGAACTCAACTTTCACAGCAGAATTGGCTCTTCTACTGACATCCACTCCTACTATTTTTGGAATGATCTCTCCTCCCTTCTCAACAAAAACAGTATCTCCAAGGTAAAGTCCTAATTTCTCAATTTGATCTGAATTATGTAGGGAAGCACGTTTAACTGTTGTGCCTGCCAACAGAACAGGTTCCAAATTGGCTACTGGTGTTACCGCACCTGTTCTTCCCACCTGATACGTGACTTCATTAAGTCTAGTGAAAACCTGCTCTGCTTTAAACTTGTATGCCACTGCCCATCGCGGAGATTTAGCTGTAAACCCAAGTTCTTCCTGATCCTGAATGCTATTGACTTTAATAACAATACCATCTATTTCAAAAGGCAATTGATGTCTGGCCTTATCCCAGTATTCAATAAATTCCATGATTTGTTCCACCGACCCGCACTTCCTGATCATATTTCTGATTTCCGAGGGCACTTTAAATCCCCAGGAACCAGCTTTTTCAATCCGTTCTGAATGTGTTGGGATATTGAGATTATCTCCCAGCAAAAAATAGAGATAAGAATCAAGTTCTCGTTCAGCCACAACTGATGAATCCTGCATTTTCAATGTGCCGGAGGCTGTATTTCTTGGATTCGCAAATTCAGGTTCTCCCTGAGCTTTTCTAGATGCGTTCAATGCCTGAAATTTGTGAAGAGGAAAGAAAATCTCTCCTCTTATTTCAAATAACTCAGGAAAATCACCACTCAAACTTAAAGGAATGCTTTTGATGGTTTTTACGTTGGCAGAAATATCTTCTCCGACCTCTCCGTCTCCACGCGTAACGGCTCGCACAAATGTGCCGTTTTCATAGATAATACTGATCGCGACCCCATCGTATTTTAACTCACATACGTATTCCAATTCACGCCCAGCCAATTTATTGGCTCGTTCTATAAACTCTTCAATTTCCTCCTTGTTATAGCTATTTGATAAGCTCAACATACGAGAATTGTGTCTGACCTTTGGGAACTTATCTGTGATGTCTCCTCCGACTCTTTTTGTAGGTGAGTGAGCCAAAGCGAGATCGGGAAATTGAGTTTCCAAATCCTGGAGCTCCTTTAATTTCATATCGAATTCATAATCCGATACTTCACTTACATTGAGTATATAGTATTTATGATTGAGCTCATTGAGCTCCTGACTCAGTTCAAGGATTCTTTTTTTTGCGTTAGATACGTCCATCATCATGAGTCGTAAATTTACTCTGATTCAATAAATGATGTGGGGATTTTTTTGAGATTTTGAAACGAATTATCAACACTACCAAGGCTCAAGGCGTTCACGACGAAACAAGGAATTGTAGAGATCACCAAAGAAAATGCTCACTCCAAATTTATAATACGGCCCCCTGAAGGCTTTTCTGATTGCTTTTTCTTCATTGAAAACCAAACGATAGCCTACCCCAGCCTTCAAGCCAAACCAACGGATGATTTTAAACTGAGCCACCACACCGGTTCCTGTAGCTACAAAAGGACTCGTTCTCAAAGGTTGATATAGCCCTGCGGTATCTGAATAGGTCGCACTAACATCTCCCGCTCCCAGATAAGTTGGCACTGCTAATTCCCAACGCTTACTTCTAAAAAAAGCATATTCATAAAACAATGACGCAAACCCCACATTAAACTGAACGTAAGACGTATCCGTAGCATCTTCCTTGTCTACATCAATATCAGTAAAGAACACCCCTCTTTTCAGAGCATAAAACCCTATTCCGAATCGATGAACTTCTTTGTATTTGGCGCCTAACCTCAAACCATTAATGGTGACCGGTCTACCAGCAAAAAAGGATCTGTTGGCGTCAAAACCTGCTAATAACTTCCACTTTTTCTCCTTTGGAATGACTACACTGTCCTGTTCTGAAACCAGTGTATCAGTCTGCCCCAAAACAGACAATGCGCAAAACATTGCGATAATATGGCCGCTTATTTTATACCACATACCATCCGATCTTTTCCCTGCAGGTCTTGATAGCTTTTAGCAAATTTCAGACCTTTTTTCAAAAAAAGGTCTACTACATCTTCAGCGCGTTCTTCATGCACCTCACAAACCAATAGACCATTTTCTTTCAAGAGTTGAGCGCTTAAATTTGCCAATCTTTCATAAAAAATCAAAGGACGATCGTTTTCAACAAATAATGCCATATCAGGCTCGTATTCCAAAACACGAGAAGACATGTCTACTTTATCGGAGTGCGGAATATATGGCGGATTGCTGACCATTAAATTCAATTCTCCTTTAAACTTTTGGGGCCAAACGTCATCAAAAATATCCTGATTCAACCAATTTACTGCCAAACTTGTCAATTCACCATTGTCTTTTGCCAATTCAATAGCAGCTTTAGATTTCTCCAATCCATACACTTCCGACCGAGGGCATTTATTTTTCAGTGCCAATGCAATGCAGCCGCTACCAGAGCACAAATCCATGATTTTAAGCGATTCTTGCTGGTTGACAAGCTTCTCCAAACACAACTCCACCAACTCCTCCGTTTCTGGTCTGGGAATGAGCGCACGCGCATCAATTTTCAATTTGAGCTCGTGAAAGAAACTGATTCCAGTAATATATTGAATCGGTTCACCTTCATTCAGGCGTTTAATCGCCTTCTGCAATTGCTGAATCTGACTCTCAGTAAGCCTTTTCTCACCAAACATGATTTCCTCATTGGACGCATTGATCAAATCTTCCAAAACCAAACGAATGACTTGCTTCTTTTCACGTTCTTCGGTCAACTGAATCTCAGAGTTGAGCCAGTTAAGCACATCATTTAATTTATTGGTAGCAGGTATCATTGAATTAAAAGTACACAAAAGTATTAGTATTGGTTATTTTAGCGGTCTTGAATGATGAATCATACATAAAAAGATGTTTGGAACTCGCTGTTAAGGGCAAAGGTTTGGTGAGTCCCAACCCTATGGTTGGTTGTGTCTTGGTGAAAGACAACGCAGTTATCGGAGAAGGCTATCATCATGTGTTTGGTGGTCCGCATGCAGAAGTTGAAGCTGTCAATAGCGTCCAAAACAAACAAGACATTCAAGGCGCCACTGCTTATGTGAGTCTGGAACCTTGCGCACATTTTGGAAGAACCCCGCCCTGTGCCAATTTACTGGTTGACTGCAAAGTCTCTAAAGTTGTGATCTGTAACCGCGATCCATACAGTGAAGTGGACGGGAAAGGCATTCAAATATTAAGAAAGGCCGGAATAGATGTTGTCACCGGGGTCTGTGAAGCGGAAGGTCGAGAATTGAACAAAGCTTTTTTTACTTTTCACGAGAAAAAAAGACCATACGTTGTGTTAAAATGGGCACAATCAACCGATGGTTTTATTGCACCAGAGAATCAGGCAACAGGACAGAGCTTTTTAATCAGTTCTGATTTGAGTAACCAAAGAAGTCATCAACTGAGAGCTGAATTAGACGCCATTTTAGTTGGACGCAATACTTTTGAAAAAGACCTCCCACAATTGACAAACAGGCATTACTTTGGCAATTCTCCTGTTAAAATCATTTTAGACTCCGAGCTCAAAGCACTTCCACAGATTAAAGATGCCTATTCCAATATTGGTCGAACCATCGTATTCAACCAGAACATTAATCAGGCCACTGAAAATGGCATAGAACTTATTCTGTGCGACATGCGCGCGTCTTCCATTCTAGACATTCTGTTCGCAAAGAAAATTCAATCTGTTTTAATAGAAGGCGGACAAAACGTATTACAACATTTTATTGACGAGAATTTATGGGATGAGGCACATGTTATTACGGGAAAAGTAAGCATTCATTCAGGAGTGGCTGCTCCAGCCCTGACTAATTTCTCTAGAAGAGAGACCATCAATTATTTTACGGACCAAATAACACATTACCATGCTTAACATCCTAATTACAGTGGTTCTATTTGGCTCCATGCTCATTGCTTTTAAGCTTTTGAGCAAATATGGCGTGAGCAACCTTCAAGCCATTGTCATCAATTACATTGTAGCTGGCATGTGCGGAATTGTATTTTTCAAATTTGAAGGAAATGATGTCTCATTCGATCAAATCATTAATGCAGACTGGCTCAAACATGCCACAATTGTAGGCTTAATGTTTATTGCCGTATTCAATGCGTTGGCTTTTGGTGCTCAAAAAGTGGGCATGGCCATCAGTACGGTAGCCAACAAAATGTCCTTGGTCGTTCCCGTTTTAGCAGCAGTGATCCTATACGACGAAAAAATTGGTTGGCAAATGATCCTGGGTATTATATTGGCATTGCTCGGTATCTACTTTTCTTCAACCAATGCTGGCAAGATTTCATTCAATAAGAAATACATTTGGCTGGTACTTTTACTATTTATTGGACAAGGATTTGCCGATACAATTTACAATGATGCTGTTCAGGAAGGCTATGCGAACAATCTTTTCCTGTCGATCATCTTCATTGTAGCCGGTATATTGGGTACCATTATGATTATGATTCAGATTTCCAGAAAAGTGATGCGTTTTCAAGCGAAAAGTATTCTATGGGGCATCATTATTGGCGTTCCTAATTTTGGGACTTTGTATTTCATGACCAAAGCCATTGAATCCTACGAAGGTGCCAGTTCCTCAGTATTCCCCCTGGTTAGTATGGGCATCATTTTGTTCTCTGCTTTGAGCGGACTGGTGTTATTTAATGAAAAATTGAGCCGTACGAATTGGATCGGTAGATTATTGGCAGTATTGGCAATTTTGGTCATAAACCTAGAGGACATTGTCGGATAAATACGTAAGCATAGCAGGTCAGAGCGAAGGTATATTCAAAGACCGGGGT
>JAUILH010000145.1 GCA_030433115.1 Bacteroidia bacterium
CTGATCATATGTTTATGATGGAATATGCCGATGGGAAATGGCAACAACCGCGAGTTGAGCCTTTCAGAAACTTAGACTTGCATCCGGCTACTTCTGCAATTCACTATGGACAATCAATTTTCGAAGGGATGAAGGCCTATCGAAATAAAGACGGAGAAGTATTGTTGTTCAGACCAGAGGAAAATGCCAGACGTTTAAACAAGTCGGCAGACCGTATGTGTATGCCGAATATTCCCGAAGATCTGTTTATGGCAGGTTTGAAAGAGTTGGTTAAGCTAGATAAAGATTGGATTCCTCAGAATAATGAAGCAGCCTTGTACATTCGTCCCTTTATGTTTGCTACGGATGATTATATCGGCATCAAACCTTCTGACAATTATGTTTTCTGCATATTCTGTTGTCCGGTTGGCAGCTATTACAGCGAGCCATTGAAAGTTAAAATTGAAATGGAATATACCAGAGCTGCAGTTGGTGGAGTGGGTGAAGCGAAAGCTGCCGGAAACTATGCGGCTTCATTATATCCTGCGAAATTAGCTAAGGAAAAAGGTTACCACCAGTTGATTTGGACAGACGCGATTTCTCATGAGTACATTGAGGAAGCAGGAACTATGAATGTAATTTTTGAAATGGATGGTAAGTTGGTGTCTCCGTCGTTGTCGGGTGCAATCCTGCCTGGAATTACCAGAGATTCTGTTTTGAAAATAGCAGAGTCATGGGGCATTGAAGTTGAGCAAAGAAGAGTGAAAGTCAGTGAAATTAGAGAGGCTTTAGAGTCTGGTAGGCTGACAGATGCTTTTGGAGCGGGAACTGCCGCCACCATTGCTCAAATCAAAACCATTGGTTTCGATGATAAGGACTTTGAATTGCCGGCGATCGATCAAAGAGGATTCTCTAATAAAGTATACGCTTACATCAACGACCTTAAAAGAGGTTTGGTAGAGGATCCGTTTGGTTGGACGGTGACTTTGTAGGCGTTTCTGATGAGACTATTTGTTCTCCTCTTTTTGTGCTTGCTGTTATCGTGTGGCTCAGACAAGAAGCCATCTGCGGATTCTACTAAAAGTGAAACGAAGACCGAATCTGATATGGTTGATTCAACGGAGTTCGAGGACACTACTCAGGTGATTAAAAGTAAGACGGTTCAGCCAAAAAAGATGATTTGTCATCATGACGGTTCTGATCTTCAAAAACATTTTCTATTGCCCGTTCAAGTAAATGTGTATCCTGATTCTGCTTATTCGGACAGCATCAGAACAGATGAACTTGACATGGCCTTTGTCTCAGGCTTTGATTACACTCCAGTTGGATTGTATTCTGTTGGCAATAATGAGATGACATTTTATGATGAAGGGACCAATGGTGCAATCTATACGTCTGAATTTGTATTTGAAGATCATACATATCTGATCGACTCTTCTGAAAAATACGCTCAAATTTGTAAAATTGATGATAGAACGCCGTGGGGTACTTTCGGAAACCTACCAAGCATCCAGATAGATTCCATTATCATAAAACTTAGTGGGCGCAAGACTTTTTTACCAGACAGTGCATTTTCTGATCTCTATGAGCCCATTGTCAGCAAGCATGATGAATTCTCTTATAACCAGCTTTACAGAACAGACTTTGGTCATATGCTCTGGATGTTATGCAGTGATGGTGCTGGCTCATATAGCGTTATCTTTTTCATTGAAGATGGAAAGTATATTGGAAGGCTGATTGGTCGTCCGTTTTAGTTGCAAAAGCTACTATGATTATTGTGATCATCTCCACCACAACGGTGACCTCATATTACAATCTAGTAAGTAGTTTCAGGGAGAATATGATCCACAAAAAAAGCCCAAACAAACTGTCCGGGCTTTCATAATATTGTCATTAGATCAAATTAACATTCTTCTTCGTCAACACCTGGCTTTGGTTTCCATTTGAATAAACCATCATTTAAATCAGGATTGGCTTTAAAGTTTGTCAACTGATAAATGGTAGTAGAACCATCATTGCTTTTGATGATCAACTTATAAATTTGTTTTGCTTCCTTATCGATTTTCAAAACAATCGTGTGAAACTTCTTGGTTGCCGGTTTCATGGGAGACAGGTAAATAATCTGATACACTTTACCGCCAACTGTTTCATCTTTAACGTAACGCGTTTTAAAGTCCTTTTCCCAAATGGTAAACAATTCACTGGGATCAGAAAAATCTTCTCCTTCCAATGCATCTTCAACAGGACATACATATACAATTTGATCGTCTTTCACATAAGTCCAAACAGTGGTGCCATCTGATGTAATATCTTGCCCCTCACTAGATGTGAACTTGAATTTCTTGTCCTTCACCCAAATTTTTCCCGTAGAGCTACTGGATGCTCCTTTTGAGCTCTTATATGTTTGCTTGTAATCTGCAGTGATCGATTTGTATGTTTTAGCCTTTTTGCTAAGTTCTCCTAAAATCTCTTTTGATTTCGCATCTTGTGCGCCCTCCTGTGCATTGACCAAAGTGACACTCAAAGCCATCAATAATAGTGTAAATACTTTTTTCATTCTTCCGTTTTTTGCGTGTTCGATGAAGCATTGTTCAAAAACTGTTCCAAAGATACTTGATCTGGAATTAATACCTCTCTGGCTTTACTCCCTTTAAAAGGACCAATAATACCTGCAGCCTCCAACTGATCAACGATTCGACCAGCACGGTTGTAGCCAATTTTTAATTTTCTTTGAAGCAAGGAAGCGCTTCCTTGTTGATGCGTAACAATGATGGCAGCGGCATCTTCAAATAGGCTGTCTCTGTCATCCATATCAAAGTCATCGGCTGCATCCCCTTCGTCTCCAACAAACTCCGGTAATATGTGCGCATCAGGGTAAGCTTTCTGACTGCCAATGAAATCACAGATTTTCTCAACTTCTGGTGTGTCCACAAACCCACATTGCAATCTAATGAGGTCGTTTCCTGTGGACATTAACATATCTCCTCTACCAATTAACTGATCAGCGCCACCAGCATCTAAAATGGTTCGTGAATCAATTTTTGAGGTCACCCTAAAGGCAATTCTTGCCGGGAAGTTGGCTTTAATGGTACCCGTAATGATATTTACAGACGGCCTTTGAGTGGCTACAATCAAGTGAATTCCAATTGCCCTTGCTAACTGAGCCAACCTGGCAATAGGGGTTTCAATTTCCTTTCCGGCAGTCATGATCAAATCAGCGAACTCATCAATGACCAAAACAATGTATGGCAAGTAGCGGTGACCCAACTCAGGGTTTAATCTTCTTCCTACAAACTTGGCATTGTATTCCTTGATGTTTCTGCAATGAGCCTCCTTCAACAATTCGTAGCGCTCATCCATCTCAATACACAAAGAGTTTACGGTGTTAACTACTTTAGTTGTATCAGTGATAATGGGCTCTTCTTCGCCTGGTAATTTTGCCAAGAAGTGACGTTCAATCTTATTAAAAAGCGTTAATTCTACTTTTTTCGGATCTACCAACACAAATTTCACTTGCGAGGGGTGTTTCTTATATAAGATAGACACCAATATGGCGTTTAATCCAACCGACTTACCTTGGCCAGTGGCACCAGCCATCAAAAGGTGAGGCATTTTTGCCAAATCATATATGAAGGTCTCGTTGGCAATGGTTTTTCCTAAGGCAACCGGCAAAGCCATATCAGAGTTTTGGAACTTCTCAGAAGAAATGAGTGTGCGCATGGACACAATGTCCGGATTGGAGTTAGGCACCTCAATACCGATGGTTCCCTTTCCTGGAATTGGTGCGATAATTCTGATTCCCAGTGCGGCCAAACTGAGTGCAATGTCATCCTCCAGGTTTTTAATTTTAGAAATTCTCACCCCGGGCGCTGGAATGATCTCATACAATGTTACTGTGGGACCAATGGTTGCCTTAATCTTGGAGATTTCAATTTTGTAATTGGCCAGGGTATTGACAATGTTATTCTTATTGTCCTCTAATTCTTGCTTGTTGATTTGAATGTCGTTGCTACCATAACTCACAAGGAGCTCGGTTGGTGGCAACGCATAAGCACCTAGTTCAAGAGTAGGGTCAAATTCACCAAATTCTTCAACTTTTTCGGCAATCTTTTCCTCTGTTAGAATTTCCTCCTCAGTTTTATTGATTTCTATAGAAAATTCTTCTTCAGATTCTGAAGCCTCTTCATTTCTTGGCGGATCTTCAGGAATGACATCAACTATAGGAGGTGTTATTTCTAGTTCATTGTCGTCCTTCGGTTTTTCCTCTTCTTTGTGTGTGTCACCTGTCGCTTCATCAGTGGCATTGGCTTTTTCTTCCTCATCACCAAACTCAATGGTCTCGCTCACTTTTTCTTCTAGAATATCTTCCTCTTTAATGGTATTGATGATATGAATGTCGCCTTCTTGAGTGTCTACTTCATATTTAGAGTTGACATCTTCTTCCAGGTCAAGTGTACTCTTCTTACCAAACAATTGGTTCCAGATAGCTGTGAAATTAGGGTTGAAAAGGACAACCAAAATAATAAACAGGCAGACCATAATCATAAACAAGGCGCCAATACCACCGAAGGAAGCGCGCATCCAATCGTCTATGTGGTGCCCAAATCCGCCGCCAAGAAAAGCCAGGTTTCCACCAGCAACATGTCCTAAGAAAACGGAACTCCAAACTAATGTCAAGGCCGAAATTTGAACCATTCTACCAATTGGCAGCAGTGCATAACCGGAAATAATTCTAATTCCCAATACAAATAAGTTTAGGGCAAATAGAAAAGATGCCAATCCGAACCATTTAAAAATGAACAAGTGAGAAATACCCGCTCCAAATTTCCCTAACCAATTATCAACCGTGATGTTTTTTGAACTGGTAACCAACTCCCAGATAGATCTGCCATCTACAGCACTTTGGTCTACTTTCCAAGTGAATAAATAAGATACAAAAGCCAAAAAGAGATAGACGGAGGTCAGTAACAGTAATGACCCAAAAATTTTGTGGGTTCTTTCATCCTTAACAAAATCAAGAAATTTATTGATAAAGGCAGGTCTAGACTGATCTGTTTGCTTCTTTTTTTTAGAAGTAGATCTGCGTTTTTTTTTGACAGGCTTTTCGCCATCGATATTTAAGCTGTTTTTCGCCACAATTTATCAAATACAAAGGTACAGTGCTGTCAGACTTATTCGAGGAGTCTACAATTCAATCTTTAACAAAGTGATGTGGATTATTCTGAAAGCGCTTTCATGAAATCATCCATGGTCATTCGGCGGTAATCTTCAGGAATGCTTAAATAACTCTTATCAACGGGACTTGTATTTACATCAGTCGCTTCAAAACTCAATTCAAATCCACGTTCATCCAGTTGGTAAGACATAGGATAGCCTTTAAGTCCGTAAAATTTTTGATTGAATTTACCAGGAATTTTTTTTGCGTAGTATACGTCTTGCTCACGACCATCGGGGTAGGTTAATTGAGCTAGCTTACACTTTTGTCCGGCAATTGTTTTGGACTTGCACTTGTATTTAATCTTTGGTTTCAGACTGTCTGCAGTTTCAAAGACATTCTCTGGCATGATGATGGCCAGTTTCACACCCTGCATGTCCATTAAAATATGATAACTCGAATCAGAAAAATTAATCAATGTCGTTTGCATTCCGGCTCTTGAGTCCTGGTCAACCCTGAGCAAAGTGTCATTGAGGTACTCCGCAATTTTCTGTTCTTCCATGCCTACCACCGGATTGCCCAAAGAGTCTTTAAAGCTAATTTTGTAGGAGATCTTTCCCGAAAAAGTTTGGGTGTATCCCGAAATCTGAATCAGTCCAAAGAGAAGAAGGAGTAGCCAGTGTCTCATATTATTTAACCTGGTCAAACAGTTTAGACAATTCGTCCTTGATTTTCTTGTAGGGAACCTTTTTGTGATCTTCTGGAATGCTGAAGATGTCACGACTAATAACGGTGTCTCTGTTTATCTCAGTTGCCTTAAACGACAATAAGACACCATAGTATTCCAAGTCATAGTTTAACAAGACACCATTAATTTTTTTGTAGGGATTACACCAGTTCGGATTCTCTATGCCTAAATCATGGGTATAGTTAATGTTAATTTCCTTACTGATGTCGTTAAAAATGGCTAGGGTGTGCTTGCATTGCACATTGAGCAAACTGTCTGTATCATCAGAATCTAAATAATCGAGTTCCGGAAATTCTTCCAAAAACTCGTCCACTTCTGCTTTGGACATTTCCGCAAAGTAACGATCTCTTCTGCCCATACTGAAAATCGCCACCAATTCATGGGCATCATTGTCAGAAATCAATGTGGTATTGAACATGCCCTTTTTCTGAACTTCAGTTTTATACATATTACCCAAATAGGTCATAGTCATGGTTTTGGGCAAAACTGCGTAGAAAATATTGTCCTTGTCAATTTCGGGATATTCTATTGAGTAGGTGATAACGCCTTGGGGCAGCTTTTTATCAGGGTCTTCTTCCTTTGCCTCTTTATCACTGTCATTGCCACAAGATGTGACGACCAAAAGAACGGTCAAAACCCAAATAAAATATATACTTCTCTTCATCAACTTAAAACCCAATGCGTACAAATATATATAAATATGGAAATACACAGGACAAAACGTTCATTTCCTTAGATAAGTGTTCATAATGTCGCAACTAAACTTATTAGACCCTCTACAATGAATTAATCTTATTTTTGTCTTTCATTTTTCCGCTCTGCGAACAAAATTGATACTATGGCTGCAAGATTGATTGAAATAGATTCTGAACTAGGCGCAGGTACAAGAGGCGCCTCATTGGGTATTGGCGCACTTAAAGTAGCTGCTGCAAACAAAGGAATTAAAGTGTTCTCTGAAAATCCATCTATGCAGGTAGAAACATGCAATGATCTAATATGGGAAGAGGTTGATACGCCATTTGCCAAACGTATTGAAGGAATCAACAGAATCTTCAACCGGACTTGTGATGCAATTACCCAAGTGATTGATGAAGGTCAGTTTCCATTAGTTATTTCAGGAGACCATTCTACTGCAGGTGGAACTATTTCCGGGATTAGAAAGGCGTTTCCTGAAAAGACCTTGGGAGTGGTTTGGATTGATGCGCATGCCGATCTACACACACCATATACCACACCTTCAGGCAACGTGCATGGAATGCCATTGGCTACCGCTTTGCAATTAGACAATAAATCATGTCAGAGGAATGAACCCTCACCTGAGACGGTAGAGTTATGGAATCAGTTAAAAACCTGTGGCATTCATGCGAATAAACTGTCACCAGATAATCTGGTTTTTGTGGCAGTAAGAGATACAGAACCAGAAGAAAACTCTTTGATGTCTGAACTCAATATCACAAATCACCCTGTTGAGCGCGTTCGTACTGAAGGTGCAGAAGCAATAGTGGAAAACATCTTAGATCAACTGGCTCATTGCGATCACATATACGTGTCCTTTGACGTAGATAGTATGGATTGTGATTTGGTATCATATGGAACTGGTACGCCAGTGAAAAATGGACTTACACCTCAAGAAGCTCAGGACATTATTTCCGGGCTCATTGCATCAAAGAAACTGGTGTGTTTTGAAATGGTAGAAATTAACCCGTGTTTAGACGAAAAAATAAATACCATGGCAGAAACCGCCGTCGACATATTAAAATCAAGTACTGATCAAATCAATCAGATTTATTAATGGAAACCACACTCAAACAATTGGCTCAAGAGGCTTTTCAGAGTCTTTATGGAAAAGACATTGATGTTAATACGGTTCAAATTCAGTCTACCAAGAAAGAATTTGATGGTGATTTAACCCTGGTAGTTTTTCCTTTGCTCAGGTTTTCAGGCAAAAATCCGGTTGAAACAGGCAATGAAGTGGGGCAGTGGATCTCCGAAAAGTCAGAATACATATCGACATACAATGTCGTAAAAGGCTTTCTGAATTTTGAAATAGCCCCTTCCTATTGGTTATCACAGTTCAATGAGACTATCAACAAGGGGGCTGAGAGTGTTACTCCCGCTTCTGAAAAAGAAACTATAATGGTGGAGTTTGCCTCACCAAATACTAACAAACCTCTGCACTTGGGGCACCTCAGAAACATTTTTCTGGGACACAGTGTCAGTGCAATTTTGGCCGCAAATGGACATGAAGTGATTCGCACACAGATCATCAACGATAGAGGCATTCACATTTGTAAGAGTATGTACGCCTGGCAACAATCTGGCGCTTCAGAGACGCCTGAAAGCACTGGTATGAAAGGAGATAAGCTTGTTGGAAAGTATTATGTGCTTTTTGATAAGCAGTATAAATCAGAAATTGAAAATCTGGTTTCACAAGGAGTGGATAAGGAAGCTGCTGCCAAGCAAGCCCCTTCAATCGTTGCCGCTCAAGACATGCTGAAGAAGTGGGAATCCGGTGATGCAGAAGTGGTGGGATTGTGGAAAAAAATGAACGGCTGGGTGTACGATGGTTTTGATGTAACCTATGATACCATGAATGTTGGTTTCGATAAGTTGTATTATGAATCGGATACCTATTTGTTGGGGAAAGATCATGTTGAAGCGGGATTGAAATCCGGTGTCTTTTTTAAGAAGGATGATGGATCGGTTTGGTGCGATTTGACCGATGAGGGACTGGATGAAAAACTGGTTTTAAGAAGTGATGGCACGGCAGTTTATATGACTCAGGATATTGGAACTGCCATTGAAAGATTTAAAGATTACCCTGCTTTAAGTGGAGTTGTGTATACGGTTGGAAATGAGCAAGATTATCACTTCAAGGTGCTGTTCCTGATATTGAAAAAATTAGGATTTGACTGGGCAAAAAATTGTTACCATTTATCTTATGGGATGGTAGATTTGCCCAGTGGAAAAATGAAGTCTCGTGAAGGTACCGTGGTGGATGCTGATGACATCATGGCAGAGATGATTCAGACCGCTAAAAAAAGTAGTGAAACGCAGGGCAAATTGGATGGTTTGTCGGAAGAAGAGAAAGCTGAAATTGTGAAAACTGTTGGGCTTGGAGCACTTAAATATTTCTTGTTAAAGGTAGATCCTGTGAAGAGAATGCAATTTAACCCGGAAGAATCCATTGAGTTGCAAGGCAATACAGGTCCCTTTATTCAATATGCTTATGCCAGAACGCGCTCCGTTTTAAGAAGAGAAGCACCCCAATCTTCTGTGAATACGGAAGTAGAGTTACATCATTCGGAAATTGAACTCATCAAGCGTCTGCTGGATTTCTCAAGAACCGTGAATGAGGCCGGAAAGCAATACAGTCCAGCCATTATCGCAAATTACACGTATGAATTGGCTAAAAATTTCAATCAATTTTACCAATCTGTCCATGTTTTGAATGAGGAGAATGCCGATAAAAAGAATTTGCGTCTTTATTTGGTAGAGGCTACCGGAACGGTCATTGAAAAAGCCATGCATCTGCTAGGGATTCAAGTGCCACAGAGAATGTAGACAGTTTAAAAGCTCTAATTATTTTTGAGTACAATTCTTACCTAAACTTTAGGATAGTTTTATACCCTCAAGCCAAAGGGATTTTATAACTTTGCAATCCCAAAACGGCATGTTATGTTCGAAAATTTATCAGACAAGTTAGAAAGAGCGTTTAAAGTCCTCAAAGGTCAGGGACAGATTACGGAAATCAATGTTGCAGAAACCTTAAAGGAAATCAGAAGAGCCCTTTTAGACGCAGATGTTAACTACAAAACGGCTAAAGAGTTTACTCAAAAAGTTAAAGATAAAGCGCTTGGAGAGAATGTATTGACTGCGGTCTCTCCAGGACAATTGCTTACCAAAATTACCCGTGATGAGTTGGCGCTTTTAATGGGAGGAGAGCAATCGGATGTCAATTACCATGGAAATCCTGGAATCGTTTTAATGTCTGGACTTCAAGGGTCTGGTAAAACTACTTTCTCGGGAAAACTGGCTAATTATTTAAAAAGCAAGAAAGGAAAGAAACCTCTGTTGGTGGCATGTGATGTATACAGACCTGCCGCCATTGATCAGCTGCACGTTTTGGGTGAGCAGTTGGACATTGAAGTTTATTCAGATCGTGAGAGTAAAAGTCCGGTTGAAATTGCCTCCAAAGCCATTAGCTATGCGAAAAGCAACAACTTTGGCGTAGTGATCGTAGATACCGCTGGTCGTTTAGCTGTTGATGAGGAAATGATGGACGAAATTGAACGTGTGAAAAACGCGATTCGTCCAACCGAGACCTTGTTTGTGGTAGATTCCATGACTGGTCAGGATGCGGTAAACACGGCCAAAGCATTTAATGAAAGAATTGATTTTGATGGTGTTATTTTAACTAAGTTAGATGGTGATACCAGGGGAGGGGCAGCCATTTCTATCATGTCGGTTGTCAATAAGCCCATTAAGTTTATTGGTACCGGTGAAAAGATGGAGGCCATTGATGTTTTCTATCCGGAAAGGATGGCAGACAGAATCCTGGGGATGGGAGATGTGGTGTCGCTTGTTG
>JAUILH010000260.1 GCA_030433115.1 Bacteroidia bacterium
CTGCTATAGTAATAAGTCCATCGGGTTCACCAAATACTCTTTCAGGTTCTCCTTGAGTACTTAAACCTGGCCTTCCGATATCTTGAAGGTACAGACTACCTACAACCACTTCCTTGCCTTCAATTGTATAGTTTCTCCCCCACTTTTCTTGCCATTCTGCGTTTATTTGATCCAATTGTTCCTGAGTTCTTATAATTCCATTACTTATATACCCTTCTTCTCTACCCTCTGCAAAGGTACTTTGCCCAATAGGATATCTAAAATCATTTGATTTATATTGAGTTGGGGCTTTTACAATTCGATTGCTGGAGAAAGCAAATACGCCAGCGATATCCCACTTAAAATCCTTTCCAATATTCCCGTGATAACCAATAGACATATCATACCCCCAAACTTGTAATTCACCTACATTCTCGGCAGGCATTTCTTGTATACCTGATGTCACTGGCAGTTCTACAGTTCGTGTATCCAATATATCATAATTGTAGTAATAGAATGCATCTGCAGAAACACTAAACCGGTTATTTAAAAACTTTAAGTCAATTCCCATATTGTTCTGAAATGACTTCTCCCAACTAACCCCGGTACTTTTTACTCCGTTAGTTTTTCCCTGAACCGTCAACCCTGTTGAAGCATTACTACCTCCAAATAAGTATCCAGACGAAGGAGTGTAATTTACGTTATACTGAAAAGGGGTTGCCGAATCAAAACCGCTAATACCCGAAGAAAACCGAAGTTTCATGAAATCAAAGAAGTCCAAATTGTTCTTGGCAAAGCCTTCTTCAGAAATAACCCATCCAATTGACATTGCAGGAAACAAACCTTCCCTTTCATCAGGAGAAAAAACAGTAGTGGTTTCATAGCGAAGAGTCCCTTCAAAAAGATATTTATTATCATAAGCATAGTTTAGTCGAAAAACAGATCCTATTTCCCCACCTTCATTCAAATTACCGTCGCTTTCAGCTGCTTCCCAGTTAAATCCCTTTTGTGTTTGAATACCAGGAATCAACATCTGTTCTGCCGTTGCTTTAAAACCATATCCGTTATTTTCAAACTGCTCATACGTCAAAAACGATGAGATATCATGTTTCCCAAACGATCGATTATAATTTAAGCTCAAATTTAACTGGTAACGCTGGCTGTATCCATAAGATTCAGCGATACGATCATTATTTTTAACAGGTACTATGGTTTTTATCCTGTTACTCAGGATATAATTATAATCACCCTCGTTATAGAATTCATACAATTCGTACGGAACTTGGTATGTTTTGCTGTAACCATGGGATTCGTTTCGGCTATATTGCGCGGTAGCCCTTAACCCTTGTATATTTTGAAATTCATACACTAAACGTACTTGCATATTTGTAGCCTTATCGACATCTTGCTTAAAACTCTCCGATTCCCACATGGCGAAAGGATTTACACTGACATTATTAGCCACCGGCAAACCGTCAATATGTGATGGTGTCCATTTAGGGGCTTGCAATAGAGCTAGAAATATTCCTTCCATGGTTGATGTTCCCGTTCCGGACAAATAAGGCCTTTTAAAATCTTTGCTGTTCGTAGAAATTGTAATAGATGCTTTAAGCCCCTTAATGAGCTCTGCATCTAAACCAAATCTTGTTGAGTATGATCCTACACCTAGCTCTGGAAAGTTGCCATTTACATATTTATATGTTCCACCTACAAAGTAGCTTACCTTTTCAGACCCACCTGATAAATTTACCGTATGCCTTGTTTCTAAAGATGGCTGCCATGCCTGATCAAGCCAGTTATAATCCTGTCCCTTCATTGCTTCCATTTCTTCGTTACTAATGGGAATCCAATCTGTTCCATCCTTATATCTGTCATTCAACATCCTGGCATGATCATATGCACTTAACATTTCAGTTTGCTGTGTGGCATCCATAATACCAAAACTACCAGAATAATTTACAACCAACTTTCCTTCTT
>JAUILH010000146.1 GCA_030433115.1 Bacteroidia bacterium
CCGGCAATCAAAACAATTAGCACAGGTTCTACCACATTGGAAATAATCTTGGTTCTGTGCTCAATATTGGCAGCATACTGTTTCCCCAGTTCATTGAATAACTTCCCCATTTGATTGCTATGTTCTCCGAACTTTACCAATGCAGGTAATCTATTGCCAAAGATTTTGTGCTTGGCAATGGCTGTGTGAAGCGTGTCTCCGTCAATGACATCCTTTTTGATCTGCTCTATTTTGGATTGTATGGGATAAAATTCGACGGTGTTAGATACCAACTCAAGGGACTCAATGACATTGACCTTTGACTCTGTTAAAAACCCCATTGATTGACAAAATCTAGACAAATGAATTTCCTTGATCAACTTCCCAATAAAAGGGATTCCCAATACTATTTGACTGGTAATTTTTCTATAACTGGTGACATTCTTAAGCAATTGATGTAAGCCTACTGACCCAACAATTAAGACTAAAATTATAAGTAGGTAGGTGTCTATGTTATTTGAAATTGCAATTACCTTTTGCGTGAATCCGGGTAATTCCTTGTTGTGTTGAGCGAAAAAATCGGAGAAGATTGGAATGACCACTTGCAACATAAAATAAAAAATTCCCATCGCCATGAAAAGCACGATCGCTGGATAAGACAATACTCTGATGACCATTCGCTTCAACCTCACTCGTTCTTCATAAAAGTCGGACAGTTCCTTCAAGACCACATCCAATCGACCGGTTTGCTCCCCTATTCTAATGGTGTGGTATTCGTATTTTGAAAACAAACCACTAATTTCCATCGACTCCGATAGTGACTTTCCTTTTTTAATTTGTTCATCAATGGCTGTAAACGCTTTGATTTCAGCTTTCGATTCAGACTCTTCTTTTAAGAGCGTTACCACTGAATTCAAATCAATTCCTGAAGCAATTAAAATGTGCAGGTCCGAAAATAATTTGAGTTTCTTTTGATCGTTGAGTTTCGCACCCAATATGTCTATGCTGCTTAGGCCCTCTCTTGACTTTTGACTAGAAGACCTCCCTTGGCTTTCATTACCTCTGCTATATTTGCTAATATCTATTGACAAGCTTTAAAGTCTGTTGGTTTACATCATCTTTTCTTGATCGGGAATCAAAGTAGGTATTTGTATAAGTTTCTCCAAATAGGGAGTAAGAAATTTCAAGTGCCCCTTCATTGAACTCGGAAAACTTTACCCTGCCGGAAAAAGTGTCAATTACTTCATATTGCTTCCTAACCCAGTACTCATCCAGAATATTATAACTTATCTCAACGGTGTCCTTATAAATTACAATCCCAGTTTCATTTGTTTGAACGCTGTCCGCCTGCCATAAATCTTTGTCCAAAGTACTCTGCAATCGAATTTCATTAGAGATGCGATACTTAGAGTTTTGCATTGAAAACGTATTTTTCATGATCAGGGAGTAGGCAGTCATTGACAATGCCACCACAATGCCTATGAACATCATTCCGAATAAGACATCCACCAAAGTATATCCTTTGATTTTATTCATAATCCGAGCGTCTTTTTACGTGCCTGGTCTCTAAAAACACATGATCATTGTCATCCGTGGCTGTCAAAGTAACCAGTAGCAGATCATCATGATTTTGATATATACTCACGGATTTCAATACCTCAAAGCCTTCAAAGGACAGAGACTCCTCCTTCAAAGAAGTAGAATTGAGCATCTTTTCAAAAGCCATTTTGGCTTTCAATTTCATAGCAGAATGGTCTGATCTCAATAAGCTAGACGTATGTGCAAAAGACATGGCCAGGCAAATAGCTATAATCGTCATGGCTATAGCCGCCTCCAAAAGCATGGACCCTCTGCTCCTATGGTTCAGTTTAAATCGCATATGGTCATTTTACGGTGTTGAAGGTTGTGCCATGTGCCCTCCAGAAAAGACTCGCTCAACTGGTTTTGGTCAATCTCGGCATTTATGAAAGTGTTTTCGTAGCTGCCTGAAACACCGTGATAAATACTCTTTAAAGCACTTACACTACCTGCAACCAAGCTGCTTTTTAACTCAACAAACCCATTACAAAACATGGTTCCCTGAAAAACCGATTCTTCCTCAAAGCTAATCAAGGGCCAATTGTCTCTTTTTAAGTTCTTCTCGTAGGCAATAATTTCTCCCGCCATTCGGCAACGTTCTCCAAATTGGATATACGCAGATTGGTCATTATTTATTTGCCTGGCATAAATCACGCTTGGATAAAGCAAGTTTACCTCATCATCAATAAAAACAGAATCTCTTGCAAACACCTGAATGCTTCCTTTAAACCCGGCTTCAATAAACAGTTTGTCGCAATAGATCACCACGTTGTTCAAGCTAGACTTACTGTCGATGGTCACATCTCCATTACACAGTAGTTTTACATTTCCATTGATCGTGCTCTCATAAATTGCCATGTCATAAGAGGACTCTACAACCACTGTTGACTCAAAAAAAGATCGATCAATTTCTTCAGACATAATCTGATCCATATAAATCAGTGAATCTTCATCACTTTCCCGGATAAAAAACAGCTGCTCAAAAATCCTTTGATCAATCTTAGGAAGTGACCGATCACTTGTTTTCTTGCGACCAAACATCAATTTTGAACCAATATAAGGTTGGTCTTCAACATTGCTCCTTTTTAAACCTTTTTTTGGGATATAACACAGTCCCGCCAGCCTTGTCTTACCTCCTAATGACAAAGCCTGATTCATTTCTGCCAGATATAGGGAGTGGTTTATTTCTGGTGCGCTGCCTATTAAAATTGATTTTCGTGCCTCTTTGTTTTTGTAGCTAGATGCACACAAGCCCACCTGATAAATGCCCCAAGGGATTCTCTTCAAACGAACACTGTCCTGTTGCTCCTCAAATAAGTCTAAATCAGTCCATTCTTCATAAACTTCCTGAGAACTCAACAACACATTCAAACCTGAATCTACATTTCTAAGTACTCTTTCTTGAAAATCTACGGACTTTTCCTGACGCTTTTCAAAACCATACAATAATGTTAAACCTGTACCAATTAGGACGCTTATGAATAAAATAAAGACTGCATAGATCAGAGCAGCTCCTTTGGATTTATGAAAACGGCATTGAAACATTAATTCTTCTCTTCATTTGAAGACGGTTTTGCCTTTTCCTTTGACTTTTTCTCTTTTTTCGTTTTAGGTTTCTTGTCCTTTTTTACCACTTTATCCTTGGGTTCTTTGATCTTGGTCTTTTTTTCCTTCGGTGTTAATTCATCCCCTTTCTTATAGATCGTTTTACGCGAGACCTTGCCTTCCTCATAGATGATATGCTCACCATGTCTTTTGCCCTTTTTGTATTGACCACTTAAAATCAAACGACCTTCCTGATCATATTTTAGTGCTTTTCCATGGAGTCGCCCCATGCGATAGGTCAATACTTCCTTCAATTCTCCATTTGTGTGCCACTGCTTCCAAACACCCGTTTTCAAGCCATTTTTATAGTGCCCTTTTTCTTTTAACTGACCATCCTGATAGCTACTTTTGAATTGTCCGTGTAATAATAGACCTGAATACCCACCTACGGTAGAATGAATTTTTTTCGATTTGACCCAATAGTAGGTCAGTTCATTATTTACTCTGATTTTAACCTCTGATTGATAGGCTTCCACAGTAGCAGAATAACCATCTCCGGAAATTGGAATGATATAGGTCTCAGGCTTATCCGCAAAACTGTTAAATGCCAACAGAACAAGAATCAAAAAAAAAGCTCTCATGTCATCAAATTTACAACAAAACCATAAAATGTTGACTCGTGTCTTAAAAGACCTTATTTTTGGTTTGTGAGTTTAGTAAAATCCATACGAACATTAAGAAAACACAAAGTCGCCGGGTTCACTCTAACCGAGATGTTAACAGTCATGCTTTTGATCGGCATTTTGCTGTCTATGGCGATTCCCAGTAAGCAAAAAGTGGTGACAAAAGCCAAAAGTATGGAGGCTAAATTGGCTCTTCGATCGCTGAATATCAGTCAAAAAACCTATTTCTACGAGTATTCAAAGTACACGGCGAATATCTCCGAGTTAGATTTCATGCCTGAAAAAACCGTGAATGAGGGCGGTGGTGCGGTTTATAGACTGGAAATTGTAAGTGCCTCTGGGAATACTTATACTGCACGAGCCACTGCTTTAAGAGATTTTGATGGAGATGGCGTACATGATGTCTGGGAAATCAACCAGGACGGTAAGTTAACGAACGTGACTCCTGACTAGTGCTACTCATCATTAAATTGTTGCTTATCGCCAGTTTCTTGTTTTTAGCCTATCAAGATTTTAAGGACAAATCCTTTTTTACTTTCTTACCCTTTCTTATATTGATCTTGGGAATCGTGTTTTTATTTCTTGACCAGGACCAGTCTTACGGTCTTTTTGTACTCAAGTATAACTTTATTTTTGTGGCGCTCCTCCTGCTCATTGGTGGTTTAATGACTGCCATGAAACATGGCGATTTTTCTACCGTCAAACAAGCGGTTGGCATGGGAGATGTATTGATCTTGTTTGCAATCATTCCCCTATTTTCCCCAACACTTTTTAGATTGGTATTTATTGCTTCCGCTATTACTGGTATTCTTTTGGCGCTGATCTATACAAGAATTAAACACAAAACAGATTTAAAAATACCCTTTGCTGGCTTACTATCAGTCATTGCTGCATTATTGATAATTATAGAAAATTGGACTAAATTGTCCTTGCACGAGCCAAGTATTGAACTATGAGTGATTTTATTGAAATAGCCGACGAAAAAGTGAACAGTATCAGTCCGAAACAAGCCTGGAGGTATCGGATTTTGCCTAAAAGTGACTCTCCTAATGAGGTGACTTTTTTCACGGATCAATTTGAAGACGAGAATCTGAGAAACGAACTCAGTATTTTGTTTGGCAAAAACATCCTATTTGAAGCACTTGAGACCAATACACTCAACAAGACCCTGGGAAAGTACTACCGTCAGACAAATTCTGATGTTGAATCTCTCGCATCTGTATCTGGCGGAACTGACAATGTCATCCTAAAAGTCATATCTGAGGCAAAAGCTTTAGGAAGTAGTGATATTCATATTGAGTATTACCAGTCAAAGGCACGTGTACGATATCGCATTGACGGTAAGTTGATTCATCGCTTTACAATAGATCAAAATTCTTACAAAAACATTACCAATCAGATTAAATTAAAAGCTGGTGCTAATTTGGCTGAAGTAAGAAGACCGCAGGACGGCAGACTCGATTTACGAGAATTTGGCTTGGATATCGACATCAGGGCGTCCATTCTTCCAGTACATGGCAAACATGAAAAGGTGGTGATGAGAATCCTGGAAAGTGAAGCTGCCAGTGTTGAATTAAGTGATCTTGGTTTCAGACCAGATCAACTCAAAATTTACGAACAAGGGGTTTCAAAATCAAATGGTATTGTGCTTATTTCAGGTCCTACCGGCTCTGGTAAGACAACTACCTTGTACGCCACGCTTAAAAAGCTCAACACGGACAATGTCAATGTTATGACCGTTGAGAATCCAATTGAATACGTTTTAGAAGGCATTAACCAGGTTCAAGTGAATGAGGACATTGATTTTGGATTTGCAGAGGCGCTCAAGACTTTTTTAAGACAAGATCCTGATATCATCATGGTGGGAGAAATTAGAGACAGACAAACTGCTGAAATGGCCATTCGCGCCTCTTTAACCGGACACTTGGTATTATCAACCATTCACACAAACTCTGCCTGGGGGACCATTTCGAGATTATCTGACATGGGAATTCCTGATTACTTGATTGCAGACACCCTGAATACATCTATTGCCCAAAGGTTGGTCCGTCTCTTATGTGACAACTGTAAAACGCCTGTAGATCTTGACCCTAAAAAACTGTCCGATTTTGGGATTGATGCCAAAAAGATAGATCAAACTTATACTTCAAATGGTTGTGAAAACTGCCATTACACGGGCTACAAGGGAAGAAAAGCAGTATATGAAGTAATTGGCTTAAATGAAGTCCTTAAAGAGTCGATTAAAAGTCGTAGTTTTAGCCCACGTGTTAAGTTGAGGGAAATGGGCATCAGTTCACTCATGGATAATGCAGTTGAACTACTCAAAGAAGGTAGGACTTCTTACGAAGAGATATATCCCCTACTCCTCGCATTTTAAATTTGTATGAAAAAATTAGTCTTAAGTATTTGCTTATGCTTACTGGGATTGCTCTCTTTTTCTCAGGATAGATTCCAGCAAATTCGTAATGAATTGACAGCTATGTCTGTTGAGTATCCTGGACTTGATGAACCTGTTAACCTAAGAGTGAGTGGTACCAGTCTTCAATCTTTTATTACTGCCATTGCCAATACACATGGTCTTAATGTCAGTGTTGCCAATAACATTGAAGGTTCAATCGTCAATAATTTCACCAATGCCACCGTTTCGGATGTTTTTATTTTCCTTTGTCAAGAGTACTCTCTAGACATAGTCAAAGTGGGAGAAAGCATTATTTCGTTCAGACGGTTTATCCCAGAAGTTTTGCCGGAAAAATATGTGTCCAAAGAATTGAAAATTGACTATGCCGACTCTACTAATTTCCTCACCCTGGACCTAAAGGATGATTCTTTGGATCAAGTAGTAAGAGAAATCACCAAAAAAACCTTTGCCAATATCATTCTTGATCCGGCCGTGAAGGGGCAAAAAGTGAGTGTATATATTCAAAACAGACCTTTAGAGAACTCCCTTGAAATGTTGGCCTTTGCCAATGGTATGAAAGTGCGGAAAGACAATAATTTTTACGTCTTAGAAAAGGCAGTAGCTGCTCCTGATGCCAAATCGAACAAAAACAAGGGACGGAACAATACCAATTATACTTCTAACAATTCCAAATCAAGTGATTTGTCTGTGTCAAGAAATGAAGATCGCATATCTGTGAGCGCTAAAAATGTACCTCTGATTGATATCATTTCTGAGGTAGCCAAAGAGTTGAACAAAAACTATTTTGTGGCCAGTGATATCAAGGGAAGTCCGCAAGTATACATTGAAAACGCCACCTTTGAAGAAGTGATGGAATACTTATTCACAGGTACGCCTTATGGCTTTAAGAACTATGACGGTGTGTATCTTTTTGGTGAGAGTTCCTTTGAAGGCATGAAAGCCAATAAAGTGATCCCAATTAAAAATCGAGTAGTTGAAAAAATTACTGAGTTGTTGCCTGCTTACATGAAAGAGGGCGTTGAAGTGATGGAATATGTCGGAACGAATTCATTGATTGTAAGCGGTCCAGCCATGAAAGTCCATGCCATAGAGGAATTGGTTGATGAACTTGACCAGGTAGTTCCCAATGTCTTGATCAGTGTGATGATTTTGGATGTTCAAAAGTCCAACTCCTTTGCAACGGGCGTCCAAGCTGGAATAGGTTCAGGTGCCAACCCTGTGACGTCAACAAATGGAACCATCATCAACGATCAATCCGGCGTTAGTTTAGACTTGTCCACTCAGACCATTAATAACCTGATCAATGGTTTAAACGGGTTAGGGATCATCAACATTGGCGCTGTTTCTCCAAATATCTACATGAGCATAAGTGCCATGGAGAGAAACGGAACGCTGAAAGTAAAAAGTACGCCTTCTATATCGGCTCTAAATGGGGTTGAAGCGTCACTTAGCATAGGTGAAACAGATTACTATTTTGAGGCCAACAACTCGCTCGTTCCAATTAACAACGGGGGCAACGGTCAAACCGCCTTTACCAACTCGGGAACCTACAAGCCGCTTAATGCCAATTTAACAGTAAGCATTCGGCCGATCGTTACAAGCGATGAATACGTGACCTTGAAAATCACTGTTGATCAAAAAGATTTTACTGAACGTGTAGGAGACACTGGCCCCATTGGAACAGTTAACAGAACTTTTACCAGCGAAATTAGGGTAAAAAATGGCGAAATGCTTTTGCTTGGTGGATTGGATAGAAAAAGTATGTCGGACAGTGGTAGTGGCATTCCCGGCCTGACCAAAGTGCCACTTTTGAAACGAATCTTTGGAAGGCGCACAAAAGACACTGCAAAGTCTAAACTGACATTACTCATCAAACCAACGGTTAGTTATTAAATGAAGCGCGGACTGAGCATATCGGTCAAGAATGTTTATGCTCTAGAGGTTAATTTCTCTTCAGCTGATGAAGCCAGTTACCACTTGGAGATTGTCTCAAAAAAGGGCAGTCAAATAAGTGCTCGTACTGTTCATTCCGGACCACTTGAAAAACCTCTGAGAAAACTCTTTAAACGAGACTATCCGCTGGTTTTAATCCTTCGCGGGAATCAGGTGGTTACCAGAAAACTGAACAACATCATTGACCCAACGCCTAAATTGGTACTCAACGCCCTGCTATCAAATAGTGATCTGGATGTTTTTGACCTCCAATATGTGTCTCTTGGAAGCGGTTTGCTCGCCAGCGCCATTAGAAAAGATCGTCTGAATGACCTACTCCAAAACATTCCACGTAAAAATATTGTGGTGGATACGTATATAGGAGATGGTGTATTAGGGTCATTGGCCCTATTAAAAGAAGAAGACAAGGTACAGGTGCATCAATATTTATTCTCCAAGAAAAATGATCAGATTGATGATTTTCTGATTGAAGAGTCTCACGCTGAGCTCGAACTAGGAGATGATCGAATTACTCCTGAAAGCATTCCATGCTACAGCGCTGCCTTGAACTATTACACCAATATCATGGAGATGGAAAGCTCCATGGATGAGCAAATGATAGTCAATGCTTCTGAGCAAAAGGACAAGCAACTCTTTATCACTTTAAAGATTGCTGGACTGCTCATGATACTGGTCTCGATTCTTGGCAACATGTATGTGGTAGACGAGCTCAATAAAGAAATTCAGAGTGCTCAGATTGCTCAAAACGACAAGTTAGATAAAATTGAGCACAACAAGAGTTTATCTGAACAAATCAGTGCTAGGCAACAGTTCTTAAATTTGAGTAGCATGCATCTTCAGGGCAGTTTTGCGTATTACGCAGATGCAATAGCTGCTTCAACGCCATCAGAAATCCTATTGACCAACTTAAATTTTGATGGCCTTGCGGGCAACTTTAAATCGAAAAAACAACTCAAATTCTCAAAAAACACCGTTGAAATATCAGGTCAGTGCAAGGAAGCTCAGATCGTCAATAATTGGTTGGATACCATCAAAACTTACGCGTGGGTCGATGAGGCGGTTATTTCTAATTATGAAGAAGATCGACGATCTAATTTTTCAGAATTCACAATAGAACTCAAAGTCAATGGCGTTTTGGAATAAACTCACATATCGTCTAAAAACATTGGTTCTGGCAGTAGGGCTGTTGATCATTGGGTTTATGGTTTATCAAACCAAAATAAAACCCACTATGGCCCAATATGATCATCTTCAATCTCTGAATTCTTTAGATAGTGATGAAGATGTGCAACAAAAAATGAGCATGCTGGAATCTGAGCTGCTTTACCTGGATCGGATTCTAGGCAAGGACAGAAAAGACCTTCAGCTCATTAATAAAGAATTGATTGCTTATTTTAGTGAACATGAAGACAGTACCTCATGTGAACTGATTAGCATGCCAAGAGCCCATCAATTTGATGAGCAAGGTTATCGCATTTATACGCACAAAGCTGTTTTTAGAGGCTCATTTCAAGAGCTTTTAAGGTTGAGTTACTTTTTGGAAACCAACACATCCGGTATGAAGTTAGCGTCTTCAAGATATTTTTCAGTGAAAAACCCAAGAACTAAAAAGAACGAATTGTTCTCAGAATTATATATCCAGAGTTATGAAAAAATTAATTAGCATTTCATTGGCCTTGTGTCTGGTCATTGGCCTATCATCTTGTAGAGATGATGTATTTGAGCGTGATCTCTCTAATGAAAACGTGACTGTTATCATTCCACAAGCAAACTACCAATCTACCATTCAGCAAGTTCATTTTAAGTGGGAAGAAGTTGAAGGCGCTAGTCAATATAAAATTCAATTGGTATCTCCTAACTTTAACAATATCCAAAGCTTTCTTTTAGATTCAACAGTTCAAGGTACTGAGTTTTACTACAATCTAGAACCAGGCACTTATACCTGGAAAATGCGTGCAGAGAATAACTCTTCTCAAACACCATATACTGCGGAAATGACCATTCAAATAGACTCAACCAATGATGTCAGCGGTCAAACAGTGGACCTGGTGCTTCCTTTAAACTCCAGTTATACCAATGAACCCTTTCCTAGTTTTTCTTGGCTGTCTTTAAGTTCTGCCGATGGGTATGACATTGTGGTTAAATCCGGATCAGACTTCTTAACCGGGACCACGGTTGAATCTGCCTCCGTGACAAGTAGCAGCTACACGTTAACCAATGCGCTAGCAGAAGGGGATTATGTATGGGGAGTCAGGGCAACCAATTCAAGC
>JAUILH010000147.1 GCA_030433115.1 Bacteroidia bacterium
ATTCGATCAAAGAAATCAGAGGTGATATTTTCGGCTGGCTGGATATGTTGGATATGAACGTAAAAATCATTCTGATCCTAACCATATTTGTAGCTGTCATCAATATGAGCTCGGCCTTACTGGTCATTATTCTGGAAAGGACCAATATGATTGGAATTTTAAAGGCTATGGGAGCAAGTAACTGGACAATTAGGAAGATATTTCTGTACAATGCAGCTTACCTTATTTTAAAAGGTATTTTTTGGGGGAATGTGATTGGCATTGGCTTGTGTTTGCTTCAGCAAGAATTTGGTTTAATGAAATTACCAACAGAGACTTACTATATCAGTGAAGTTCCAATTAACCTCAACTTGTGGTATATCTTGTTATTGAACATTGGAACACTTTTGCTTTGTACATTGGCGATGATCATTCCTAGTTATATTATTACTAGAATTAGCCCTGTTAAAGCAATTAAGTTTAATTGATGGGACGTTGAATTGGCGTGTTACCCCCCCCCTCTAAAACACTTTTTTGTAACCTAGTTTAGATCGGAGTTGTCCCCCTCTCAAGAGGGGAGGGATTTAATTATTTTTTAATTATGGCTTTATTAAAACACAAAAGAGTTATAAATATCACAGTGAGTTTAATTTTTGTCGGATGCTGTATCAAAGAAAATGAAACAACAACTCCACATCACCAGGAAGATTTTCAAAAAAGTATTAACTATTCAGAGATTTTAACTGATGTATGGAGCTTAAGCACTAGTAGGCAAATTACTGACTCGGGGCAAACAATAATTGGCGACTATTTTGTTGGACCTGATTTTGACTTCACTCAAAAAGGTATTTTATACATTTCCTATGATAGTTTAACACCTAACAAAGAATTTGTCAAAGTAACTATGCCGCCAATATATTATTCAGTTTATGAGGATAAATTTAAAGTAGATTCATGCAGTGACCCATTCTTACTGGACACCGTTGGCGTATACCGGATAAAGATAGATCAATCAAGACCTTTTTCTTTTAGTCTTACTCCTGAAGACATGAGGAAACACAAAGGACTTGGCTTTATTAACATGGACATATTCAACCAGTTTTATGGTTATAACGAAACACCTCCAGAATAGATTTCCAACGATGAAGAGATGATCTTAAGATAGTAAAGGAGACATGGGGCGTTAATAGAAAACTTGGTGGGTTGTTGAACGAATATCAACATCAAACTTCTCGATATTTATCAATCAATTTGCATATTTTTGCGACCGATTAAAAAGTGACGGAGATGGACAAAAATCAAATGTTGAATTACATGAGCAGCATGCTTAAAAACATGCCTCAAGACTGGGTAAACTTAACTACTCATCGCTTAGACATTTATGACGAAAAACTGGCGAAAACTCAGTTTTTAGATCAATTCGAGAACTTGGTCAAAAACAACGATTCAAGTCTTGAAGCGCTCAACGAATTACCCACGGCATTTGATTATATCCGTCTTGGTCACCCGCTCTCCTGCATCTTGGAATGGCTAATTGCAAACTTGCATGGTCAACACGCAGACAATGTCATCAGTTTCTCCTCGAACGTGGTTCCTATTTTGGCTGTATTGAGAAAAAATCTTTTGGAAGGGAAACAAACAAGACTTGTTCACATGGGAGATTTACCTGCGAATTTTGATGCCGAAATCATTCAGAAAGTATATGGCTATCAATTTGAGCTAATTCAAGTTGATGAATTGAATGATCTGGCAGAATTCGAGGGAAGCACGTTTTTTATTTCAGAAGAGAACAATCTTTGCCAGTTTGAGTTGAGTTCTCAGATAGATTTCTTCATCAATATTCACGATAAATTGGGTAGTGTACTTTTTGTGAATGGCAAACATAACAGTCATTATATCTCCGAGATTCAGCACGTGAGAAGACGCGAAACAATTGCCATGACTCCTGCCAACTGTCTGGAAGCCTTGAGTACCTTACTTGAGCAGTGGTCTACTACCCCACCAATCAATATTGAAGAGAAAAAGAAAGCGGTTTTAAACACTATTCAAAATATCACGGGTTCCAGTTGTAAAGCAGTGGTCGGTTCCAGTGGTCTGTCCATTCAGTATGCCATTGTGATGGGATTGATTCACCACGCCATCGACACTCATCCCAGAAAAGAGATTAGAATTGTGGTGCCACCCAACTGTTATGGAGGCACGAATGATCAGGCCAGACGAGTGGCGGCATGTCTTAAGAATGTGTCTGTGATGGACCTCCCTGTTGATGGTGATAATGATATGGTTCAAAGTACGGAACTGGTTTTAGAACAAATTGCAAAAGATGATGCTGTGCCATACATCATTGCTGAGATTCCCACAAATCCAAGGGTTGAAGTTCCAGATCTTGATCTGCTGAGAGATGCCTTAGCTAAAACACGTTATTCTGGTATCGGCAAACCTGCTGTCGAGCCCGTTTTTATTTTAGATCAGACCTTTTGTCCAAATGTACACTTCTTAAGGAATGAAGATATTCTATCCGAAATCCAGACCATTTCCTATGTCAGTGGGTCAAAATTTCCAAGTGGCGGCAAGTGTACTGCAGGCTATGCATTAAGCAACAATAAAGCCAATCATTTGATGGACTATATAGAATCTCATTTATTGCTGTGCGACAATGAAGCGACGGATCTGCAATATGAGATTTTAGCCAAACAAATGCCGTCTATGACACAACGTATTCATGATGCATATTTGAATACCAGAGATTTTGTGAATTTTATCATGAGCAGTTTACCGGAAGCAAACATCAATTTTGTGTCAGAGGAACTGGCTAACCAAGGATTCACTCCATCTGTATTTTCGCTGGATTTACCCACAAAAGGTAACACAGCAGAAGAACAAGAAGCTTACAAAAGGAATTTGAATCTCAAACTCATCAATCTTATGATCAATGAGATTCCGCATGAGAGCAAATATTGCGTGAGTTACGGTCAGCTAAAAGGTTGTTACTGGACCATTCCTGCAACTTCAACTCAAGGGACCACTAAAGAAGGAGATAAGGATTACATTGTTCGCGTGGCTTTGGCTCCGGATTTAGATTTGGATCGACACAAAAAAGTGTTTTCGGAGTTTGTAGCCAACATTTAATATCTCAATTCTAATAAAAAAGCTAACTTGCATGACTCGATGAAGTTACTCAAGTTCAACACTTTACTCTTTTTCCTATCCACAATGTTTTGTGATCAGGTCCACAGTCAGTGTTCGGAACTCTTTTTTTCAGAGTATATAGAGGGCTCTTCTAGCAACAAGGCTTTTGAGATTTATAATCCAACCAACGATACAATTAACCTATCGGACTATGTTATATACAGAAATAACAATGGGGCAGTATCGCCAAGTGACAGTTTATTTCCAATGGGAAATTTGGCTCCAAATAATGTCTTCGTAGCATCTAACCCCGGAGCATCAATAACTCAGTTAACTACAGAGGCTGACACATTCCATACCATCACTTTTTATAACGGAGATGATGCCATATGGCTCAAAAAAATAAGCACTCAAGATACCATTGACGTCATTGGAAAAATAGGTCAAGATCCTGGTTCAGGATGGCCTGTTGGATCAGGAGCAACTAATAATAATACCCTCATCCGAAGAATATCGATTCAACAGGGAAATACAAACTGGTTAATCGGATCAACTGAATGGGATGTATATCCTATTGATATGGATGACTCTTTGGGCAACCATTCTATGTATACATGCTTTCATTATGACACATTAATGACTACTTCATGTGATAGTTCAGTATCACCAGATGGTAATGAAACCTGGACCAGTTCAGGCACTTATATGGATACCATTCCGACTGCGAGTGCCTCTGTTAAGGATACTGTCTTCACGGTTAATCTGACAATTCTTTCTTCAAGTAGTTCTTCAATTTCGGAAACGGTTTGCAATAGCTACACCGTGCCTAGTGGTAATGAAACTTACACCATGAGTGGAATATACATGGACACCATTCCAAATATAGCTGGATGTGATTCCATTATAACCATCAATCTTACTGTGAACAATTCAAGTACCTCAACTATCTCAGAAACTGCTTGTAATAGCTATACAGTGCCCAGTGGTAATGAAACTTACACCTTGAGCGGGACATACACGGACACCATTCCAAATATAGCTGGTTGCGATTCCATTTTGACTATTAACCTCACCATCATCACAGTCAACACAAGTGTTGTTGTAAATGACCCTATGATTACCTCTAATGCTGTTGGAGCCCAATACAAGTGGCTGGATTGTATAAACAACTATGCTGTCATTCCAGGAGCTACAAATCAAAACTTTACACCTTCCACTAATGGAGATTACGCCGTAGAAGTGACCGAGAATAACTGTACAGATACCTCTGCTTGTGAAACAATTTCTACGGTTGACATATCAGAATACAAGCTATTCAGCCAACTTATAATATACCCCAACCCAACAGAGGGGCATTTGCTTCTTGATTTTAGCTCAGAACAGCAATACCTCAAATTAAACTTATTATCGCTATCAGGTCAGATACTACAAACCAAAGAGATCTACCATTCCAATGTAGTTGAAATGGAAATAGATCAAGAAGATGGCGTTTACCTACTTGAGATAGTCAACGGATTTGATGAAAGGGCTATCATTAAAATTGTTAAAAGCCCACAATAGTCACTCAACATCTTTTAATCTTTTCAAGAATCCATCCTCATTAACAAAGGAAGTAACTACATTTGTCCCAGATTTTCTGACAACAATGAAATACTACAACAACATACTTGAAACTATAGGCAACACGCCACTGGTAAAGCTCAATGCACTGACTGAGGACATTAAAGCGACTGTACTGGCCAAAGTGGAAACGACCAACCCAGGCAACTCCGTTAAGGACAGAATGGCACTTCAAATGATTGAAGATGCTGAGGCTGACGGTAGATTAAAGCCAGGAGGAACAGTGATTGAAGGGACCTCCGGAAATACCGGCATGGGGCTTGCATTGGCATGTATCATTAAAGGATACAAACTAGTGTGTGTCTTAAGCGACAAGCAGAGTAAAGAGAAAATGGATATCCTACGTGCCGTTGGTGCAGAAGTGTATGTTTGTCCAACAAACGTTGCGCCGGAAGATCCAAGGTCTTATTATTCTGTTTCTAAAAGATTGGCTACTGAAATCCCAAATTCCTGGTATGTTAACCAATACGACAATCCTTCCAACGCCAAGGCGCATTATTTGAGCACTGGTCCGGAGATTTGGGAACAAACCGAAGGCAAAATCACACATTTTGTAGTTGGTGTAGGCACTGGAGGCACTGTATCCGGGGTTGGAAAATATTTAAAAGAGAAAAATCCGAATATCAAGATTTGGGGAATCGATACCTATGGGTCTGTTTTTAAGAAATACCACGAAACGGGTGTATTTGATGAAAATGAGATTTATCCATACATCACTGAAGGGATTGGGGAAGACATCCTTCCTAAAAATGTAGATTTCAGCGTTATCGATCATTTCGAAAAGGTGACAGACAGAGACGCTGCCGTTTATCAAAGAAGACTGGCCAAAGAGGAAGGTATTTTCGTTGGAAATTCTGCCGGTTCAGCCATCAAGGGAATTCTTCAGATGAAGGATGAATTAACCGAAGATGACGTGGTAGTTGTATTATTCCACGATCATGGGAGCAGATACGTGGGAAAAATGTTTAATGATGACTGGATGCGTGACCGTGGCTTCCTGGATGATGAACATACTTCCGCCTTGGATTTGATTAAGAATCATAAGGATAAAAACCTGGTTACGATTGGTGCCAATGAATTGGTGTCTCATGCCGTAATTAAAATGCAGACTTATGGCATTTCTCAAATTCCAGTTATGAAAGATGGTGAATTCGTAGGAGTGGTAGATGATTCAGGTCTGTTTAAAGAATTGCTCGACAATCCTTCCATTAAAGATTTGCCTATTCATGAGGTAATGGGAGATAAACTGCCAGAAGTGGATGCCAAGGCAAGTATTGAAGAGGTATCCAAGTTGATTGGTCAGAATGCCCCTGCCGCACTGGTTAAAGATGAATCGGGAAAATACCATATCATTACTAAGCACGATCTGATTAACGCCATTGGTTAAGACCATTACAGATCAAATTGGGTGTGAACTTCAATTGAGTTATCCGCCAAAAAAGATTGTCTCTGTGGTACCGTCTCAAACGGAATTACTCTGGTATTTGGGGCTTGATCAGGAAACTATTGGCATCACCAAATTCTGCATTCATCCGGACAAGTGGTTTAGAAATAAGACTAGAATTGGTGGCACCAAAACTTTGGACATTGATAAAATCAAATCTCTGCAACCAGACCTTATTCTCGCGAACAAAGAAGAAAATCAGGAGGACCAAATCAGGCTCCTTCAAACTTTATTTCCGACCTATGTGAGCGACATTTATAATCTGGAAGACAACCTTGAAATGATTCGGGATGTGTCTGAATTATGCGGAAAATCAGAATTGGGGCATGAGCTGATTGAGACAACGACACAGCAATTTTCAACACTGGATAACTGTTACAAAGGAAAGGCGCTTTACTTGATTTGGCATGGTCCATCAATGGCTATTGGCAGACACACTTATATCAATCACATGCTCCATCATTGCGGTTTTGAAAATGTCTTGCCGAATCAAAAAGAATTTGAACGTTATCCGGAAATGACTCCCGAGTTAATCTCTCAAATCAATCCGGATTATGTGCTATTATCTTCTGAACCGTTTCCTTTTAAGGACAAGCATATCGCACATTATCAGGGTTTATTTCCCCATGCAAAAGTGATCTTGGTAGACGGTGAAATGTTCAGTTGGTACGGATACAGAAGTGCACTTGCGCCCAAATACTTTACTGAACTACTTGGACAAAATTAATGAGTTCATAGATCAATAGTGCCTCTATCTGTTCATCAATGGTGGTTAACATGTGCAACACATCTATCATACCATGATTAGAGTGCTTAAAGACAACACTGCCCTCCATTTTGAGTACCTTACCTTCTGAGGGCACTGAATTAAGTGAAATCGTTTTGATATCCCATTTATCCTCCATTGGCAAAAAGTCGATATTCTCAATCAATTCATCAATTTCCATTAAAACACTGACATTCTGATCGGCATCTATTAATTTCTTATTCAGCAAATTGGGTCTCTGGGACACGAATAAATAACCACCTTCTTCTCTTAAAAAGATGGGTAATTTATTCTTCAACTTGAAAAAACGGTCATTCGTTTCTAAACCACCATTGGCCAACAACAAATCTCTTTTTTCTTGCCAATAGGGCATGTTTACTTTGAAGCTAGCAAGGCCTTCAGCGGTAGGGAAAGGCACCATCGATTTAAGACTTACACCAAGTCCATTCATCCAAAAACTAATGTCACCGGCCAACAAACTGTCTGCGTACAACTCTACTACCCCACTGTCAGAGTTCAATTCAAATTTATTGGATAGAGCTGAGTGGCTCGTTTGGATATTGGGATTCCAATGAAACTGTCCTGACATAAGACCTTCACTCAAATCCAATGACTTCTTCTGTTCACTTAAAATTTTAGAGACATCCTCTGCGGTTTGAGCTTGGTGAGAAATCGATAGTTTATCCTCATTAATGCTAAAAAAAGTATAGCTATTCTCAACAAAGGGGGGGGTGAATTTATGCAGATAATCAACGATGACCGAACCCGAGTTTTCATGTGGGTTAAAAAATACAGCCATATCGTGTTCTTCCTGCAGTAATGGTTTAAACCACTCTTCCTCCATGGCAGGTTTGTATTTTTTTGAAAAGCCATCAATTTCATCTGCCAGATCAACAGACGTATTTTTCTCAGCAAATAAGACAAGGGCTCCATGATCATTTATCGATACCTGGTAATTAAAATCCAGACCAGTTTTTGGGAGGTACTTCTCTATGAAACCTTCCATGCCAGATTTGTCAGATGCTTTTAATACGATTCCGACGATTGGTTCGCGATCTTTAGAATAACTAAAACATGCAATTGGACTCAGTAGATCAATGCTTGCACCTATGGCGTCAGCCACTAACTCCTTCTCCAGTTTTTCGTCAATTTCTACACGACTCTTGAATTGGTCTTCATTGTAAAATCTTTGATAAAAAAGTGCGCCACCAATTTTTTTACTGTTGAGAATGAGCACAGCATCTGCGTTGGCTGGAATTTGATCAAGATGATCTGTAGATGGTTTTTGAAAGCTCTTTTGTGCTATAAAGAACAGCACCCATGCCAGCACCAAAATTCCAGATATTTTAAGCAGTGGACGCCAATTCATAATTTAATACCTTTCTTCTGAAAAAACACCACCTGGTCCGTTCGACAAGCCAGTCAACATGTCAAGCAAAAAGAGTGTGCTCAAGTCTCTGTCCTCTTTTTTGAGTTGATACTCAGCATTGAAAGTCGCTACATTGTCCTCCAATTCCAATCCATTCATTTCAAACTGATCAAACATATTATCATACACCTGTAAAAGGCCTCTTGCCAATGAAGGCATAGTATTCAATTGATCAGAAGCTCCTGAATTATTGATCCCTTCAATGTCCCAATACACATTCATATCATCATCTGTCATTTTCACAAAAGCATCCTTACTGAGCTGTTTTTCCTTTGGATATCCCTTATCCAAATATTCACTCACCGTTTTCTCATTATTGGTAATCATCAAGATGCCATCAACAAAGGCCAAATAAGTATCTACTGAGCCCTCTTTCACATCTCTATCATAGCCGTAAGTATCATATTTACTTCTTTGAGATGATAATCGGTAATAATCGCCCATTTTTACCAATCGATATTCCTTTTCCAGAAGATCCAGAGCTTTCTGAACAAATTCCGGGTAATTGGATGTGGTCATAAAAATAAATTCTGGTCGTTTTTCCTTCTTTGTCTTGATGATTCTCTCCCTCACCTGGTCCTCTTTATTGTAAGAAAAGCTTTCATATCGAACATCCACTTCTTTTAAATCTGTAATGACAAACAACGCATCACCATTCAAGATTTTCAAAGCCTTTTTCTTGTTGATAATGGCGCCCAAAAGCGACATGATATTTTGAGAAGCGCCTCTGACTCCGGGAACATAGTTCATAAAATCTACAGACATGGCTTGCAGGAATTGCACAGTATGTTTAGGGTTCACTGCCAGAGAATAGTATCCCATCACTTCATCGCTGGAAATGTACTTGCGGTAATCTTTGTTAAACCGTCCTGTTGCCAACTTCTTGAAATACTTGAACAAATCCGGATTTAGTGATAAGTGAGACTGACTGGTCAAAGTTTCAGCGTCAAATTTCCAGAAATTATAGCTGTAGTTGCCCTCAAGGAGAGGATTAGGCTCAGGTTCTTCAACATCCATCTCGTAAGCTCTTTCCACAGCATACCGATCGTAATCGTAGTTATTGTAAGCGTTTCTTTTTCGACCACCAAATTGCTTAAATGTATCTTTTGAATAGATGAATGAGTCGTAATCCTTACTCAACAAATCCATAAACTGTCGTTCACTTAAAATCGCATCTTCAAAATTCAGCGACAGCAACCTTAACAGGTCTTTTTTAACCAGATCTTCCTTGATTTTATCTCTCTGAACGTCTCTTTCATTTCTTTCTTTTTCTGACAATTCCTCCAGGTAATAATCACTTTCTTCCTGCATTAGGCTGTTAACATAGCCGTACATGACCCGTCCACTGTAGCAAATAAAGAACTGCTTGTTCCAGGCTAGTGCATATTCATCGTTTACCAGATATTCAAAAGCACCGGAATTCGCTTTCTCTTTCCAGACATCTTCTCCCACAGCCTCTTCAATAAATTTGTCTAATTCAGATTTTGAACTCACTTCAAAAATTGAGGTCTTAATCCTCAAGGAATCATTGTTTTCCTGAAAAGAATAATAAGTTGCCAAATTATTTACCCCCATCTTGAGTCCATTGTATCTGGATATCACATTAAACCCATACCAGTAATCTTCAGAGTCATCTTGAAATTTTTCCTCAAAATCTTGATAATTTTCCTGTTTGGTAACCTCCTTTAAGTGGTATGTCTCATCCAAACGATTTCCTTTGACCACCGTGACACTTTTTGCCGTTTTAGGAATGAATGACAAAATATTCTGTGCACTGGCACTTATACAACAAATAAAGGTGACGAGAAAAGCGACTAAAATTCGATACATCTATAAATAATCTATTTTAAATATAACTAAATATTCTTTCTAACGTTAATAGCTAGTGTTGAATTACTGCTTATCGTGAAACTGAGACATTTTCTTCTGCTTTTACTGCTTTTCACTGGCGTTATTTCGCAGGCTCAAACCGTTGGTCTGGTATTGAGTGGTGGA
>JAUILH010000148.1 GCA_030433115.1 Bacteroidia bacterium
ACTGGGGTCGACTTAGTAGCGGAACAAATCCATGTGGCCAGAGGAGGTCATTTGACATTTGCTCAGGACGATCTTGAAATATTAGGCCATTCTATTGAGGTACGTGTGTACGCCGAGAATGTAATTGAAGGATTTTTACCAGAAACCGGGACGCTGGAAAGGTATTCGGTTCCCAAAGGACCTGGCGTGCGCGTTGACGACGGATACGATCAGGGAGATGAAATTCCAGTCTATTACGATCCTATGATTTCCAAATTGATTGTTCATGGCAAAGATAGAAAGGAAGCCATCGAAAGAATGATTCGCGCCATTGAGGATTATCACATTGAAGGCATTCCGACCACATTGCAGTTTTGTAAACATGTGATGACGATGGAGAAATTTGTTGATGGGTCTTTTACCACCAATTTCGTGGCAGAGGAAATGCCTGACTTGTCAATTATACTGGAAGAATCTGAGGAAGAAGCGCAGATTGCAGGACTCATTGCGCTATTGGCGCTTAAGGAAAAAGATTCAGGACTTTCGTCTGATTCAGCTAATTCCGAGCAGGGAATTTCAGCCTGGGAAGCGAATAGACGACAGTTTTAGGCAACATTTTTCTTTTTTTTACGTATCTTATGGAGACAGATGAAAACTGTTTTCTCCATACTACTCACTTTTATGCTTGTTTCAGGGTTGGCTCAGGACGACTCTGTGAAAGTAGACATGTCCAAATACCAAAAGGTGTACATGGGTGATTCTGCCTGGGTATTTGTGTTGAAAGATTTAGAGAAAACAGGCAGTGATCAACCTTACAGATGGATGCGGAGTCGGGTGAAAAAAATGGCGCCTTTTGCTGAGTATGCGGTTGAATTATTAACGACCATTGATGAAGATGTGAGTGATGACAAGGTCACTAAATCCAATAAGAAAAAAGCCAAAAAAGTCAATAAGAAACTGAAGCAAGACTTTCGACAGACCATTTTGGATATGTCGGAAAAAGATGGGGATGTTTTGTGTAAGCTCATTCATCGTGAGACTGGACTAACCGCCTATGAGATCATTAAAAAGTACAGGGGAAAAACAAAAGCACTTTATTGGCAGTCGTTGGCTAAATTAGGAGGCGCCGATCTCAAACAAACATTCGATCCCAAAAAAGACGTCCTACTCAACCGGGTCATGAATGATGTTGACAAAGGTAAAATTGTGGTGCCTGAAGAGCCCAAGATGGTCACCAAACAGGATCGCAAGGACAGAAAGAAAAAGTACAAAGCCAAAAAGAAAGCGAAAAGAAAAAAAGCAAAGGCATCTAAGTCTTAATCTACCACGCATTCCTCAATAATTGTATAATATAGGTCTTGTTCTCTGCCCTCAAGACTCCACAAAAACTCCTGAATTTCGAGAATCTGTTCTTCACAGCCTTCGGGTAAGGTTTCACTATATATATACGCCCCACAATCGCAGTAATTTTCAATTTGCAGGCTTAAGTTGGCTTTCGCCTCTTTAATTTCTTCTTTGCTAAAAACGTAGCTTTCATCAGGATACGCTTCCTCTTCTTTATAGTTTTTTGCGGCAGACTCTTCAATACAGCGCATCACTTCTTCATTGAAGTTGTCTAATTCATCATCAGACATATTCTCTAAATATGTTTCAAGTTCCTTTTTCAATTGATCGCATCCTTGCCTGTTTTCATCCAAAACGCATTGGCAGACTTCAGCAATATCCAGTGAGCCATTGATCAATCTAATTCGATCGCCCAAAAACCAATTCCCATCATGGTGCAAGCATTTATCTGCAACTAACTGCATAGTATCAGTGTCTTTTCCTGTGTTGAAAGAGATGTAGAGTTTGAGCTCGGTCAAGTCTTTATAATCATCATCTTCTTGGCCCCTGGCATATTTACTAGAAATGAATTTAATTTTGGAAGGATCCATGCCTTTCTCCTTAATTTCAGAACGGATATCTCTTACACCATTCTTCATTCTATTTGTGAAAACTTTGTAGGCTGAATCGGACTTGACTTCCGCCACACTTTCTTTGACCTTATCCATCATCTGTATCATGATGGAATCCGTATCATTATCCATCAGGTCTTCAACAGAGGAAACGTACTTTTCAAACATCATATCCACAAGCAAATTCATGTTTTTATGTGTAATGATGACCTTTTTAAAACCTTTGTCAGATTTGACGGCTTTGAGGATGTTTTTGGCAAACTTCTCGCTGCCTGGTATTTGTTGAGAGAACGTGAGTGTGCTAAAAAAAAGAAGGGATAAAAGAAGACATGGTTTCATAATCTAGTTGCAATACGAAAGCATGAGGATATAAGGATGAACGCTCCCTTCTACACTTTCTTTTTTAATGGTTTTTTTGAGTTTTTTTACAGTCTTTCGGCATGCTTTATTGGGCTTGGAGCTATCTTCAAGAATATACTTTGCACAATCACAGGCGAGAGGGTATTGGGTCAGAAATTGATTCAAATCTGCTTCTTGTGTTGCCTGAGCGTTGATGTTTTCAAGGTCTTCATCAAACTCAAATTCTTCGTCATCTTCTTCACAGTTTTCTATAAGTCGAACGCCATACTTAATATAGATTTGATCATATGCTTCTTGCATTTCGGTTAAGTAGTTTAGGCATTCCGTATTATTTTCAGAAGTCGTGGAGATCGAATTTCGAACGGATCTAAGGCACTCACAAATAAAATCCTGATCCAGAAAGTTGGCGGTATCAATGTATAGATGGTGTGTTAGTCGCCATTGGTCGTTGATGAGTGCCGCATTCTTAACATGAAAAAGGTAGTTTGTCTCACCACTGGAAATCGTCAATATAAAGTCAGCGAAAACAGTTTGGTAGACTTTCTTGATGTCATAATCCAGGTTTGAAAAACCGGCGTTGGTAAGATTGAAAGTGTGTGCTTCCAGAAGAGTTTTTGCTTCAGTAGAGGCGTTTGATAGGTTTGACAGAGCTGTCAATGTATCTTTCGGAAGGTCTAGTTCTGTGGCGATAGTTTCGAATTGGTAAGCCGTGACGGTGAGTTCTTCGGTTGAACCATCTTTCAACACAGATTGAATGATCTCTTTGGCAAAAGATTCTAAGCCCGGATCTTTCTGGGCCTGTGAAAAACCTGTCAAACACAGCAAGGATAGAACAACAAACCACTTCATTCTATGACCTCCCCTTTAATATAAATTTTGTGATTGCTCTCAGGGTAAGTGTTGGCAGAAATTGTGATTGCTTTTTTAATCTGTCCCAATTTTCCTACAGAGTCAAAAACGACTTTAATCTCTCCTTGTTCACCAGGTTCAATAATGTCTTGAGAATAGTGGGGGAGTGTACAGCCACATGTTGCTCGGGCATCAAAGATTTTAAGTGGACTTTTTCCGGTATTCTTGAACTTGAATGTGTGTTCAATTACCGAACCTTGCTCAATTGTGCCAAAATCAAACTCTCGTATTTCAAATTCAATTTGAGCAGGATTCTCCTCATCAATGAGAGAGTTATCTACTTCCGGTAGTTTGTACTCAGACGGCGAAAATGAGGAAGGGTAGATTTTGTCAGGGTCTTCGATAATCCATTTTGAAGCAAGAATTTCATTGCTCAGCAGTTCCAAATAGGCATAATCATTACGATGGAGATCACGCAATGACCTGAAGTGTTTCCCGGTATTTTGACATGTCGGATCAAGGTTTGGAAAACGACATTTAATCAATTCTTTTTGTTGAGTGGCGGCCAGCAAATTCCCCGTTAGAAGCCAGCGTTGATCCATGAGGACCAGGTACTTAAGAGATAACTGATATAAACTTGTGTCATTTTTTTGATAGAATAAAATTTGAAGATGTGCTCTAGGCCATTCAAACACGTCTTTTTTGTGCAGGTCTATGTTGTACATGGTCCGCTCAAATACCAAAGAAGACAAATCTAATCCCATATTTGTCAATTGTCTTCGTGCCGCAGTGATATCAGATTTAAGCTGCTTCTCCATGTTGATCACAACCTGTGTAATGTCTTTGTCCGGAATGGATTGCAACTCCGGAACATTCACTTCCGTCAAGCTCTGCTTAATCTGATCAAAACTAGGTGTAAGCGTATCAGGTACAATTCCCGTTTTTAAAGCATCAAAATACACCTGAGCTTGCGCTTCAAGCTGAGAAATGTGCTCTATACTTTGCGAAAAAGCCCGTCCTCCTAGAGAAGACAGGCTTATCAAAAATATAATGAGTTTACTGCGCATTTACTTTTTAAAGGTATCTGCTACAATCAGGTCTTTAGTGCCATGTCCCCAGGAATAAAAACCTTCTCCGGATTTAACCCCCAATTTGCCTGCCATTACCATGTTCACTAGCAATGGACAGGGAGCGTATTTGGCACTGCCGTATCCGTCTTGCAATACTTTGAGAATAGATAAGCATACATCCAAACCAATAAAATCCGCCAGTTGCAGTGGTCCCATGGGATGTGCCATTCCAAGTTTCATGACAGTATCAATTTCTTCAACACCTGCAGTACCTTCATGCAAGGTAATGATCGCTTCATTGATCATCGGCATTAAAATTTTGTTGGCAACAAATCCAGGGTAATCATTTACTTCAACGGGGACTTTACCCAGTCCTCTGGACATCTCCATAATCTCTTCCGTCACAGCATCACTCGTGGCGTACCCTCTGATCACTTCTACCAGTTTCATCACAGGAACCGGATTCATGAAGTGCATTCCAATAACCTTGTCCGGCTTAGAAGTCACTGCTGCAATTTTTGTAATAGAGATGGAAGATGTATTGGTCGCAAGAATGGTATCTGCATCCGTATTGGCATCTAAATCCTTAAATATTTTGAGTTTAAGATCTACATTCTCAGTAGCAGCCTCCACTACCAGGTAAGCACCAGAAACACCAGAAGCCATATCTGTTGAAGTTTTTAAATTCCCCAAAGTGGCCGCTTTGTCTGATTCAGAAATCTTCTCTTTTTTGATCATTCTGTCCAGATTCTTAGTAATGGTGCCAACGGCTTTTTCAAGTGCTGTTTCACTGATGTCGATCAAGGTAACAGAATATCCTGATTGTGCGAAAACATGCGCAATTCCATTTCCCATTGTGCCTGCTCCAATAACTGCTATATTTTTCATGCTGTGTTTTTTAGATTGGGGAGTAAATATACTAAGATAATCGCTTACTGAACCATTACTTTTTGCTGTGTTGCCCCAATTTTAAGGATGTAAATTCCAGGAGATAATTGACTTACATTAACCTGAGTTGATGCTTGCTCAATGGTTTTATTCCAAACCAATTCTCCTGCAATGTTAAAGAGCTTGGCTTCTTGTCCAACAGCCTCCTGAGAGGTTTCAATTTTGAAATGTTCGTTTGTTGGGTTAGGGTAGATCGTAAACTGCGAGCCATGATCTGTTGGAACGCCAACTGGACAAGTCATGTTTAGTAGACGTTTCCATATACCATCATGTAGGCCAAACTCGGCTAAAGCGCTGGAAGATGAATTGCCTTGTCGAATCATTACCATGCCATTTGATGGAGAAATGCTGATGTATTGTCCATTTAACCCAGCGGCCACAACTACATCTGAGGGCGCATTTGGTGCGATTGATCCTGGCCATGATCCGGGAGGGCTATTGGTGTCTACAAAAGAACTTTTTCCATTAAGCCACCACAGGTAGCCATATGCCGGATTCAATGACTGGGAGCTGTTGAGCATGTCGTTAAAGAATACGGGATCATCTAAAACTGGTGTGGTGCCCCAGAAACCATTATTGTAGATCATTAAGCCAAAACGAGCCATGCCTCTGGCATTGGAAAAATAGAAAGAGTTGCCTAAAAAGGTCAACCAAATGCCATCCATCCCAATTTTGTCTTCAACACGTGTGTTGGTAAAGCCATTGAAGGTTTCTCCGGTGGCATTTTCCAGGACATTTTTAAGTAAGCTGTATGGACCGTTATGATATGCCCATCGTGTACCAGCATCAGCTACATAATTCAAACAAGAAGGGGTAACACATGCAAAATTGGATTCATCTAAGCCGCTGGTCATAGTCAGTTGATGCCATACGGTGATGGAATCTTCTTGTGAAGGGGGTAAGCTGGTCCATCCGGTTCCTATGTGGTCAGACGTTTTATCCTGAAGACTCAAACTGCCTTCATCCTGTGCAATGCCAATTAGAACGGCCCGTAAGCTTTTAGCTGCCGAGTTCCATGATGAGGTGCTATCCGCGGTGTAAGTACCAAAATATTTTTCCAGTACAATTTTGCCATCTTTCAGGACAATGAAAGACTTGGATTCGGCATCATCCAGGAATTGATATAAGGAATTGATGCTGTCCTGACACCAGCCCAATGACGATGGTGCTAAGGTATCCCAGGTAGTGCCTGTAAGTGGAGGGAAGTAAGTTTGTGCCTTTGAGCTAAGTGACAAACAAAACAGTCCGATTAAAAGTAAGTGTCTCATAGTCAAATATAAGGAATCAAAATGTGACGACCCCATTGGTCGCTATTGTTTGTTGTAGCCATATGCTTCAAAAAAGAACCCCCAGGCTTTGTTAATGTTCTGCTTGATCTCTGGTGGTAAGTCTACAAATGTGTTCTTCTTGTAGTCTTTAAGTGAATCGAGATAGTTTTGAATTTTGCTTTTCACCGTACTAAAATCAGGCAAATCCAGTGCTTTGTATATGTTTTCAATGCACGACAAGCCATTTTCCAGCTCGTCAAAACTTACTTCAAAGAGCTGTTTGGAAGGAATGAGCTTCTTTTCTTCCAAATATTTTTGATGGGTAGTGCGGTAGTTATATAAAACCAAGTCATGCAATTCTTGTTGAGAGATGGTCTGTAAATACTGACTTTCAACCAATTTATTGAATAAATGAATGGTGGATTTATACACTTGGTAAGGATTTCTGTGCAGGAAAATGAATTTGGCATCCGGATACAATTCAAGTAGCTCCTTTACACGACCTGTGTTGTGAGGATTTTTGAGTAACAATGGTTTCTGAGCACCATATTGCATAATTGATTGAAGTACGAAATGATAGTCTTTTTGCCAGGCCAGTTTTTCCTCAGCTGAAATGCTTTTGAAAAGGTTGTATTTATCAAAATAGGTTCTGTTTTGAGGGAAGAAAAAGCTGTGAATTCCACTATGAACGGATGATAAGCATAGAGCCTGTTCTTCCTCGGCGGGGTCGTTCGGAGAGATTTTTACATTGTCCTGAGGTCTGGTCTCTGGAAAGAACCGTGCGGTGAGTCGTTTTACCCTTGATTTGCTTAAAAGCGCTATGTTGAAAATGTAGGTTTGGTAATTGCACAAGTAGTCAAATCGCTCGTCCTGAGCCAGTGTGTAGTGAAGGTGGGTAGTACCGCTTCTCCAATGACCAAGAATGAATAAAGGGGCTTTGTCTTCTAAAGATATGCGCTCAATTTTTCTTCGAAACAAGGCAGATTGTAACGACTGAAGCGGACTGCTTAAACACACAAAACGGTCAATTTTCCTTTTGCGAGATAAGTATTCTTTGGACAAAGTGTTGTTTCGTTTAAGTTGTCGCCACACCGAAGGTTTCATGGTGTAGTATTGGTGTTGGTGAACTGTTTCTTCTTTTTGACTCATTTGACTGCTTTAAAGTACGGTTTTTTGTTGAGTGAAATCATGGCAGTACAATACATGCTTTTACGACATTGTGGTCTGACAAGTACTTGGTTTGTTTGCTACAATTGGCTTTCGGCGTGTGGATTGTCACGTTCTTAATGAGCGCTTTTGAATGGTTTTCCAGTAAAATGTAATCAATCAATTGAGGGTTTCCTTTTGAATTGAAGAGTGGATTGTCTGCATTATTGGCTGTGTGTCTGATCTCCGATTTTGGTTCAATGGTTTGCGAATGAAGAATTTTGAGCATTTGGCCATAATAGTAGCTTTCACGATTGGTATTAAAATCACCGGCTAAGATTTGAACGTAAGATGAATCTGAATTGTCATAAAGCAATGATTCAAGTGTTTTTTGCTGACTTTGGCGAATTTTATGTCGTTTGTCACCGTCGCCAGCCTGAAGATGAGTGCCCACAATTTGAATGTTGTGTCCTGCGAATGTCAACTCACACGAAACGCCACTTTTATAAGCCAATTGGTCGCTGCCAGCGGCATGTTTGAATCGTTTGATGGATAGGTTGATCAAGCTATCTCTGGCAAATATCATCACGCCTGAGTTTGTTTTGAGCAATCCACCTTTACCGGGACCGACATAAAATGGGTAGGTATCTTCAAGGATTGAGATGAGTTTTTTTCTGGCCCGGTTATGAAATACTTCCTGAAGAACCAAAATATCTGAATTGGAATCCTTGAGCCAATGGGCAATGCTATCAACGCGCTTCATTTGTTTGTCGGGCATGAGACCTGGTCTAAGGAAAACATTCCAGGAGATCACGGTTAGAGAATCTTGTGCAGCAGAGGGAAGGTTAGCCAATAAAAGACATGACAATACTATGATTTTGATTCCTATGCCGGGCATAAACAAATCTAACAAATAGAATCATTGATTAAGTCGTTGGTAAGCCTTGTAAATGAAATTCAATTCTGGCTCAGAAAGCATCCATTTTTTTCTAAGATCCGCATCAGGCATCCATCTGTAAAACCAGGAAATGCCCCACTTTTTGTAGTAAACGTCTTTTTGACTGTAAATTGGATCTTCCAGAACATCTATCAGAGAAGAAAACTGATACCCGCGGAGTGACAAGGAGTCAGTTAAAACAGACAAGTAATCTGCATTGATTTCATTGTCATGACATAAATAAATATGGTCTACTTTCCGGTCGTAGGTTTCCACCGCTAATGAGTCGTAAAACTTGAATAAATTGAGTGTTTGTTCTATGTAGTTGTTTGCTACAAATTTGGCACTGTCTACCTGATTGTTTTCGAGATAGTAACGATACACAAAATTATACATCCAGTCGGAACTTTCTACCGTAAATGGAGTAGAGTAGTAGTTATTGTTATCCAGGTATTGTTGTATTGCTTTGTGTTGACTGGAATCTTTACCAAGGTCATTGTACGGAAAACGAAATTGATCCAATGTCTTGCCGTATTTTTTGGCCAGTTCCTTCGTGATGATAGCGCCTTGCTCAATGTCAACTATAAATGAGTCTAAGCCAACTTCAGAATAACGTGAATGTGCAAACGTGTGATTGGCTGGTGTGACATAATCTCTCTGACACCATTCATCCAGGAGTCGAAAGTTGAGGCTTACAGAATCGGTTTTGTAGATGCGCCCTTCATTAATGAAAATAGTGATGGGAATGTTTAAAGAATCTAATGCGTTCAGGTGTTTTGGCACGAACTGATCCTTTCTGAATTTATAAGTATTGGGAACGTCATCAATGGTAACGGCAACTTTTGTTTGAGCATGGGCACACATGCTGCAAAGACAAGCCAAAATAAAGAGTAAGTCCCTGGGGTAAATCATGGCTCTAAAGTACCATATTCAGCAAGTCATCATCTCCAAAATTGGGGAATCGCTTGAACCAAATGGTGAAAAGGTATTTCTGAAAAGATTTAAGTGGTTACCCCTAACAACTCTTTGATCTGAGAAGCCAATTCGGTTCCAATTCTGTCTTGAGCTTCACCAGTGGCCGCACCAATGTGAGGTGTTGTAGCAATTTTAGCGTGGTTCAATAAATCGGCTCTTGGTGTAGGTTCGTTTTCAAATACATCCAAAGCACAAGACCTTACTTTGCCAGAATCTAATGCTTCAATTAATGCGTCTTCGTCAATTACACCACCTCTGGCAGCATTCAATAAGCAGACGCCATCTTTCATTTTAGCAAATTCGGCAGCCGTAATTACTGCGTTGCCATCAGCTTGTTTTGGGATATGAAGCGAAATGAAATCACATTCTGCCAAAACAGTCTCAATAGACCCCGGAGTGATGGAACAATTCACATCTTGACCGTTTACACTGACTGGAATGTTAACAGGATCAGTGAATCTATCAGCTGCCACTACAGTCATGCCACACCCAAGTGCGTAAGATGCTAATGACTGACCAATTCTACCAAAACCGACAATGCCTAGTTTTTTGCCTCTCAATTCAATGCCTTTGGCATATTTTTTCTTGAGTGCTTTGAAGTTAGATGCACCATTTGCGGGCATTTCCTTTCCGGCATCATACAGGCCTCTTGAAATTGAGAACATATGCCCCATCACCAATTCAGCAACAGATTGAGAACTGGCTGCTGGCGTATTGATCACGTGTA
>JAUILH010000007.1 GCA_030433115.1 Bacteroidia bacterium
ATAGGTAATGGTATGGATACCAACGCCGGCGGCGGCTGGATCGAAGGAGTATGTCATGCCGTTGCCATCATCGGTCACTCCCGGACCAGAGTAAACGCCTCCTGTTGGACTGCCGCCCGTTAAGCCTGTTTGTACACCAGCATCTAAACATAGATCGGCTAAAGTTGAGAAAGTCACTGTTGGTAAACTGAATACTTCAACATCATCACTGGCTGAATTTGTACATCCGTTTGCATTGGCGTATGTATAGGTGATCGTATGTACGCCTACACCAGCAGCGGCTGGGTCGAAGGAATATGTCATTCCGTTGCCATCATCTGTAACACCAGTTCCTGAGTACACACCGCCGGTAGGTGAACCACTGCCTAGTCCTGCTTGTACACCATCGTTTACACAAAGGTCTGCCGGAGCGGTGAAAGTAACTGTTGGTAAAGCAAATACTTCAACATCATCACTGGCCGAATTTGTACATCCAGAACCATTGGTAGACGTGTACGTGATGGTATGAATACCTGCACCAGCGGCGGCTGGATCGAATGAGTAACTTGTTCCGTTGCCATCATCTGTTACACCTGTTCCAGAGAATACTCCGCCGGTTGGGCTTGCTCCTGTGAGTCCGGTTTGTACACCAGCATCTATACAAAGGTCCGCTAGAGCAGTGAAAGTAACAGTTGGTAATGCATTGATCGTCACTGATACATTAGAACTATTTGGGCATGTTCCGGATGTGGTATAAGTGACAGTATAAGTACCCGGAGTGGATGCTGATACATCAATGGCGCCTGTACTTGAGCTAATGCTTAAACCAGCGGTGGATGAAAAGCTTCCGCCTCCTAAACCTGTAATGGTTGGCGTTGGGTCGGAGGCATCTTGACAATACGCTGATGCTGAATAGTTGAAGGAGGCGTCATCTAATGGGTTGACTGTAACAGTTACCTGACCACACAAACCTGTTGATTCATCTACGCAACCAGCACCATCTTCTCCACGAATGAAAAATGTAGTGGACCCAGTTAATGTGGCAGTTGTAAATGAATTAGTCGCTGAAGTACCCACCTGAGTGCCTCCGCACGACCCGGTATAAATATGCCAATTGGTAGCGTCATTTAATGAGCCAGACCAGGTTATAGTGGATGTATTCCCTGTGCAAATAGATGCTGGGGTAGCTACAAGCGAACTTGGGACGTCTGGATCGGTACAAGCTGCTACACAGGTCACATTAGGTGAATAAGCACCTGGACCAATATTGTACGGAGTATTATTGTCCGAAATCCAATTAGTTCTATCATTGATCAACGCTCTTAAGACAGTAGATGTCCCAGTCAATGTTCCATTGTATTTTGCATTGTCCTGTTCGGTAAGAGTTGCAGGAAATAAGGAAACACAGTTGACACCATTCGTCAATCCCGGCGGCACGATAGATTCAGATGTAGCGGATACACAGGAAGAAAGATTCCAACCCGTTGAGGGATCCAAACAAGCTCCAGCTCCATCGTCGCCATGAATAGCAGCAATAAATGTAGCCGAACTAGGGGAAGCAGGAACTCCCGGTGTGGCAACCTGATATGCTATCATTTGATCGCCGGCGGATAAATTAAAATTATTTGTCACTCCTCCTGATAACCAAACCATTGTTGCTCCGGTCACTCCTGTAACGGTAACAGAAGTTCCTGCATCTTGAAAATTGATTATAGTTCCACAACTAATACCACCTGCGGGAGCAGTAAATAGCCAATGGTCCTCTCCATTTGAAAGCCAAGTGGTTGCATTTACGATTCCCTGATCCGTAAAATAAATCTGTTCAGAACCGGGAATATCGGTGAGGGTGATGATAGAAAAGGCATCAGGTGAATCCGTATTATATCCAACGAAGGCAAGGTCTCCAGCGGATAAGGTCTGAGCAAAAGAGTTTTTGGTTAATCCCAGTAGACATAATAGAGCAACCAAACAATAAACCGTGTAATTTTTCATTTTTGATAAAGAGTTTAATTAGGCGTAATAACCACAGCCTATTGGCGAAAATAAGTCAAGCTTAAATGGCATCCCAAGTACCTTAATTGCATTTACTATAAGGTTGATTACATGATTAGCCGATGATAAAAATGCTGTTTACTCACGGTTTAAACCTGATAATAATTGATGGTACATTTTTTTTGTTTTATCACTTTTTCAGTTCTTGCCTTGACGCATTTATTGTATCATTGATCAAATTGTTTCTGTGAATGAAGAAATACACGGTTGCCATAGTAGATGATGAAATTGACTCACAAATCACATTGCGCAGCTTCCTAGAGGAGTATTGTCCTTCAGTAGAATTAATAGGCACCTACAGCGGAGTTAATGACTGCATAAATGGACTGAAGCTTGCAGTTCCCGATATCCTTTTATTGGACATTAGTTTATCGGATGGGACCGGATTTGATATTTTACGGAAAACCACGGATCCAGACACTAAGGTTATCATGATTACTGCGCATGGACACTATGCGGTAGAGGCATTTAAGTATAAAGTGGATGATTATCTGCTCAAACCAGTGAACCCAAAAGACCTTCAAAATTCAATAACAGATTTAACAGACCTCATTGACAAACAAAGAAACCAAATACCTTACCATAACACTCTCCACAGTGCCCTCAAAAAGCTTGGTATTCCATCGAAAGACAAACTTCACATCACAACTTTAAAAGATATTGTAAGATGTGAGGCTGACAGTAATTACACACTGGTGTTTTTGAAAGATGAATCAAGAATTATTGTGCCAAAAACCATCAAAATATTCGAAGAGACTCTGGGAGATAACGGCTTCATAAGAGTTCATCAATCTCATTTAATCAATCAGGAACATATCAATACTATTTTACTCAAAAAAAGCTGTATCGAACTAAAAAACGGAGACAGAATTCCTATATCCAGAAAATACAAAAGTACCGTAGTGAGCAAATTCAAACTAAAACTTATTTAACGCTTTGAGATTTCTCGTTGTTTTCTTGTTTTTATTGTCAGGGCTGCCCTTTGGAGGAAATGCTCAAAATTCTGCAGACAAGCACTTTTACCTCATTGATGACTTAAATCTCTCGGACCTCTCAAAACACGATCGGACCATAATCGATAGTTGTTTATCAGTTTACCATACCGCTCAAAACCATGAGTCAAAAATTTCGTCACTCACATATATCTGCGACAATATTTCTAACTCCTGTTGGACAAAATACCAGGTATTTCAATACAACTTCATTAAGCGTGTAATGGCAGAAGCTATGCCAGAAGATGAGCATAGAAAAATCAAAGAACACCTGGTAAATGCACTTACTAACCTGGGGGTAATGGCGATCACAAATGGGAATAAACATCAGGCACTTGATTATTACACTGAGGGGCTGGAAATTTCAAAAAGGATAGATCACAAAATTGGGATTGCCAGAAGTCTTATTGGACTGGGATTAAGCCATAAAGATCTGGAAAAACCGGAGCAAGCGTTACAATATTTGAATCAAGCTTACGCTGAGTATCAGTATTTAAATGACTCGCTTGGTCAGGCGGATGTCCTGTTTAACATAGGTGAAACCTACCGATGGTTGGGAAAACATACTCAAGCCATCAATTATTTAAAAAAAAGCCTTTCGATTTATGATGAAATAGATCGTTTAAATGGTGTTTTAGTTGCTCAGAATAGTATTGCGCTGATTGAAACCAATAGAGGGAATATCAAAAAGGCCATTGATCTTTTCAATCAAAATCTTGAGATTTCAGAGCGATTGGGCTATGACCAAAGTTCTGCAGGAACCAACAATAATATTGGAGATCTGTACCTGACTCTGGGTGAGAATGAAACTGCCATACAGTATTTTGAGCATGCCCTTGCTATTGCCGAAAAGATAGGTTCTCCAAAGCTGGAAGCTCTATATTTAAACAATATAGGACGGGCTCTGGCGCAAAACAAGAACTATGAAAAAGCCATTTCATACTATAAACAAAGTTATGAGACCGAGAAGTCAATCAACAATGAACAGGGCATTGCTAGGGCGCTAAATAACTTGTCGAAAGCCTATTTCTACGAACAAGATACGCTCAAGGCTATCGAATATTGTGATCAGAGTATCGCTATCTACAAGCGCATCCAATACAAAGTGGGGGAAGCTACCAGCGAAATTAACCTGGCGGAATTTTTATTCTCAACGGGAGATTCCTCAAGGGCATACATACATGCGAAAAGAGGATTTGATTTGTGTCAGGAAATGGGAAGTACCAATGAACTCAAAACAGCTTCAAATGTCCTATACCAGATTTATAAAAGTATGGGAGATTTTGAACGTGCTTTGCATATGCATGAATTATACATTGCTTCTCGTGACAGCATTGTAAATCTTGAAAACAGAACCTTGTTAATCAGAACACAAGCCGAACTTGAAAATCAAAAAAACAAAGCCAAATTTGAACAAAATGCCATCGCGAAGAATCTAAAACTTAAAGATCAGGAACATAAAATAAAAGATCAGAAGTACATCTCTGTCTTGCTACTACTTCTTCTTGTGGTCGTAATACTGTTTGTAATGTGGCGCAAATCAAGATATACTCTAAGCATAAAGCAGCTTCAGGAACAGGTTGTAAAATCTCAGATGAAACCACACTTTATTTTCAATGTACTGGTATCAATACAATCATTGATCTTACAAAAAAGGGAACAAGATGCCGTGTATTACCTATCTGAAGTAGCCACTTTTATGCGAACAAATTTAAACATGATTAATGAGCGACAAATTCCTATCTCGCAGGAGTTAGACATTATAGAAAACTATCTGAAATTGGAGAAACTGAGGTTCAAAGACAAACTGAACTATGACATTATACAGCCCGAAAATACTGGTATAACCTACAAAGTACCTCCTCTCATAATTCAACCAATCGTTGAGAATTCCATAGTTCACGGTTTTGCAAAAACCATTGATGGTGGTCATGTCAAAATATGGTGTGAAGATAACGGCTCTCATTTATCAATATTTGTTGAAGATAATGGCTATGGGCTCTCTGAGCAACCCGAATTAAATTCTAAGGGACTGTCCATCGTGAGAAAGCGACTCAAACTCGCCAACAAAAAGAACAAAATTGAGATTTCCAACAGAAAAAATTCCTCCGGCGTAGCAGTACGAATCGACATTTATTAAGATAAAACCAGGCAATATTTTGAACCTTGCCTACCGAGACGTGTACGAATTCTAAACGAAACGTCACGTTTACTCATTCTTGCCTATAAATGTGCAACGAAATTTTGACATTGAAGGTAGAATAAACAAAACCAATTATTTATGAAGTCTATTTTTGTCATCACCAGCTTAACATGCCTCTCTTTTAGTTCAATTTCTCAAGATAAAGCATACGTTTTCGACCTGCACCAACCGGACAAGGTCAAATCTCAACTTTCCATTTTCGTTGAAGCCCTTCATACAAATGATACCACAACAGAATTCAAGTTCAGAAACAGGGATTATACATACATGCGCTACAAAAGCATGCAGGCAGCCCCAGATTATCTCGACCCCAATGAATCTCTGGCAACGCAGAGTTTCTTGAGTCAAATTAGATTTGGTGACATTTATGTTGACACCATCAATAATATGATTATGCGCACGTACTATACTGAACCGGAAAACAAGAAAAACAAGCACCGCTATGCCTTTCACATTGATGAAGCTGGTAAGATTGACCAAGTCCTGTACGTCCCTCCTATTACAAAAGAATACTTTCCTGAGTGGGATGACGAGCAGTTCAAAACTTTAATATCAAGATTAGATACAGCTACAGTGTACACTGATGAGATTGAACCTGATATGTATGAGTATGAGCTGCACAGATGTGCAGAAGTGATGCCTGAAATTGAACTAATCATGGCGGAAGACATTGAGAACCTCAAAAGAAAAATTGATGCCATGGAACCAGATTCTGATGAAAAAAATATGGAAATAGACGACAATTCTACTCCTAATAAGACAGTTACCGAACAAGATTTAAACAGTAAGATGAACGACTAATTACCCTTACCATGACCAAAGCCAAAACCCTCAAGATTTTATTCGTTTGTATACTGGCATTCTCAGCCATTTCAGCCATTGCATGTCATGTATTTGGTTGGATTGACCTGTATACCTCTGCCAGATTGATTGTCATTCCAGCTTTTCTGTTAATAGTGTTGATTGGTCTTATGGACAAAGAATTTGGCAAGATAATCCTAAGAGGATGGCTTTACGGCTTGTTGGCGGTATCCATTTACGATTTATCCAGAATTCCATTTATGATGGCTGGTTGGGGCGATTTTATCCCCACAATTGGCGACTGGGTAATGGGAACTGAGAACGTCCATCCATTGGTTGGTTATGCCTGGCGGTATATTGGAAATGGTGGTGGACTGGGCATTGCTTTCGTGGTAATCACAACTTACTTCCCTATCAAGGTTAACAAACTACTAATTGGACTCATCTATGGTTTGTGTGTTTGGCTGTGTCTGGACATTGTTTTGATCTATTCTGATCATGGTCAGGACATGATGTTTCAGCTGACTTCTTTAAACGTGACAGGTAGTTTAATAGGACATGTAGTCTACGGCAGTGTGTTGGGAGCTTTGATTTATTGGAAGAGTCTGGGTTTGGAAGATACTTTTGAAAAACTTCCCACCAATCCAGGCTAATCCTCCCAACCACACAAAGTCCTGCCATATTTTCGCTTAGCATCACTTAAGCTTACCTGAATAATGCTATGTGTGCATGCACCTAAACCACGACAGCGCTTAGCATAGTGATACTTTTTGGCAGTTCCGCTGTTACAGATATAGACATAGGTCTGAGATTCTCTGGACGCTCGGTCTGTTTCATAACTTACCGGAGCCCCCATAAAAGACTGCACAAAATAGCTTACTGCGATGAGTGATTTGATCATGACATGAAGTTTAGTCGGAAAACTAAACTAATTACTCATAAATTACCTCACTGAAAACAGTGATTTTAGACTATATTTTCAGGGAAATTGAACCAATACAGCGCCGATACCTACTCTGAAACTCGTCCTTTCTCATCTTCCAATCCAGTCTTTCTTTTTCTGGATTTGATGTTTTGGTTACCAAAGTTGTAGCTCGCACTAATACTAAAGAAACGGTTATCCCAACGGCCTTCACTGTCAGACACAAGCCCATTGAATGAAGACGTTCCGTAGAAGCCTTTTCTGTTGGTGATATTGTTGTAACTCGCTCTCACCTTTAAAGCTTCCTTCAAGAATTTTCTCTGAAGTCCTACATTGATTTGGTAGTTCGCATCATATCTGAAAACACCTCCCCACACACCAGGCCCGTTTACGAAACCAGATAATTCGAATTTGAAGTCTTTTGGCAAATTGAAGGTGTGAGACTGAAACATGTTGTAGCTAAAAACCTGTACATCTACAATGGCGCCATCTCCATAATCTGCCTGGTTGTCCAAATATGACGCACTCAAATTAATGAAGGCTTGCCACCACTTCTTAATTTGTAGAGGCAGACTCAAATTGGCACTAAACACATCCTGTGTACTCAAGTTATCCCAGGAAATGAATGCTGCCCGTGGGTCTGTATCATCCGGACCAATTAAACGGGTAATTGCATTGGTTGTTCGGCTGTAGCCCAATTTAAAAGTATACATGTAAAACAAGGTATAGCTCAACTCAACATTATTCACTATCTCTGGTTGCAAGAAAGGATTTCCTTTTTCGATGGACACTTCACTCAATTGGTTTCTAAATGGATTAAGTACATTGTAATCTGGTCTGTTGATACGTCTCCCATAATTCAACCCCAAACTATGCATTGGCTTAACATTGAACAATAAACCAACGCTTGGAAATAGATTAAAATATTCCTGATTTACCGGAGGTTCCTGTTTACTGGTATCGTAAGCCACCAAATCACCCGTTGAAATGGTGTGTTCTCCTCGCAGTCCAGCAGTTAAAGACCATCGTTTCCCCAATCTCTGAGAATAGCTTAAATAACCTGCATATACATTCTCGTCATAGTCGAACTGATTGGATCTTGCACTATCCAAAAACTGGCTACTTCCTAAAACATTATACACTTCAAAGGTATTGTCGGTAACCACCTTACTGTACTTCCCGCCTATTCCTAATTTTCCTTTCCCCAATTTTTGTTCGTAGTCTAACTTGGCTGTGTAGATATCAATGTTATTGGGTGTATTGAAACTCAATACATTTTCTTCCAAAACCGTTTGTTGATCTGGTGTGTAATACACGTTGGGTTGATTTCTGGTATTCGTATTGTCATAATTACCATAGTCCAAATCAACTGTAAGTACCTGTCCGGAATCTCCCAAAAAACTATAATTCAGGTTATACGTTCCCTGAGTCCTGTCATTGTCTCCGGTCAAATTAGCGATCAAAATACTGTCTGTCTGGTCTGGCGTATTCTGATCACTGATCCCCACATTATTGATACCAAATACTTCTCCGTCTACAAATGCACCCGATACTAAAAAACCAACCGTATGGTTCTTGTTCAGGAAGAAATCACTCCCCACACGGTAGTTGAATAAGTTTCTTCTGTTCTCCGTATAATTAAACTCATCCAGCGCAATTCCATTCTGGAAATTATTGGCAATGATCTCAAATAAATTGTCATTCTGGTTGTAACCGGCAGAGCCATATACGTTCATTTTTTTGTTTCGGTAATTGCCGCTTCCATTGATGTTATATCTGGTAAGATCTCCTCTGGTATAGGTTCCACTCAAAGACCCGTTGGCTCCGATTGATTTATCTTTCTTCAATCTGATATCCACGATTCCAGCGTTTCCTTCCGCATCATATTTGGCGCCTGGAGAGGTAATGATCTCGATTCTATCAATCTGCTCAGCAGGTAAATTCTTTAGGAAGTTGGCCAAATCTTCACCTGCCAATGGTAAGCGTTTGCCATCAATGTACACCATGACACCAGCACGTCCCATGATGTTGATATTGTCGTTATTGTCCACCGTTACGGATGGAGCTTTTCTCAATAACTGCAGCGCATTTGATCCCACACTGTTCACAGTCCCTTCCACATTGAACACGGTTCTGTCTGGTTTCACTTCTACCAAATCCCTTTCGGCAACCACAGTCAAACCGCTCAAACTGTCTCCGTCACTTTCGAAATTGATGATCCCCAGTTCTGTTGTAGGACTGTTCACCTTTATGTCTGCCTTTGTCAAATCCGGATAACCAACAGCTTTACCAATCAGGTAATAATCACCATAAGCAATATTCATCATTACAAACGAACCGGAATCTGATGTAGTTTCAACCTTAACCACAGCACTGTCGGCCGCGCTGAATAAGATGACATTGGCAAACATGACAGGCTCACCATCTCCACTCTGCAAAGTACCTTTCACGGTAGATTGTGCAACACTTAAATTAGCCAATAAAAGACCGAATAGTAGGAACATGTATTTCATAGTGCTGCAAAAGTAGGGTAAAACTTTGGCTGGAGGTAAGAGAATTGTGCAAGATTTGCGAACGGATTTATATCTGGTCGGAAATGTGGGTTGGGTGGTGGAATTGGAGTAGTAATTGCTTTCAATCCGTTTTTGTTGGTTGGAAGAAGTTGATCAAATGCTTCCTATCACTCAGTCCATTACTATCTTAGAATATAAAAAAAGAAAGGGGCACCTTAAAATTGTTCTTTCTTTTTGATGGGCTGTTTATCCTGCTCTTATTACATATTATTCTTGGCCCGATCAATTTAAACTCCCGATCAAATTTTCAAATGAGTTTCGTATACCGTCCAAATCTGCAAATAGTTTTTTTCTTTCAGCCAAAATTTCTTTGATATCCCTATGCTCTAATTGTTTCGATTGAATATAAACGCCTAAGCTCAGGTTATAATTTTTTTTGCTCAGTTTACTTTTTGAGACAATTTTGGAAGGTAAACTGTTCAAAACTTTGTGATCAGAAATAGCAGAAACCATAAGCTTATAAACTTTTTCCTTCAGTATGTTTCTGTTGCCTTCATTTACAGCGAGTTTTTCCGTATTTATCAGTAGAACATCTCCATTATTCTTTCGTTTGTTAATATAAATTATGCATACTGGAATCGCAGTGAAACCAAATGTTCTTCTTGGCATTTGAACCACTGCATTTAGCCAGCCGGAATCTATTAATTTCTTTCTTAACTGTATGTTAGATGCATCATGCAAAATTGATTGAGGCAGAACAACTACAGCCTGACCAAACTCTGACAACTGATCCATTATTTGCGTGAAATATTGTACTTCACTTCTTTTGGAAGGAAATTGACTTGACCACTCACCGGATATGACTGGCTCATTTCTTTTTCCGTACGGAGGATTCGAAATTATTAAATCCATCTTTGGCAATGAAGGATCAAACGCTTGCTTATTAATTTGAATAGTATTAATCGGAAAATCTGTCAAATAGTTTCTAATATAATTCCAGTTAAAGTCAGTAAACGTTCTATTGCCAAAAATTTTCACTCCCTTATCCGCTCGTAGCTGAACATAATGTAAAAAGTTACCGCTTCTTGCAAATGGATCATAGACTGTTTTGACATCCTTCCAATCGACTATAGCTGTTACAAACTTAGAAAGTTCAATGGGTGTATAAAACTGACTAATCTTCTCATCCAAATCATTCAACCAACATAACTTTTCTTCAACCGACGAATTGCAAACCTCATCTATAAGAGATTTTAGCCGATCAAAATCTATGTTCTTATTTGATCTAGGCTTAATGCCATCAAGAAGTTTCCAATCTACATGTATATGTTCTTTGTGTTCTTTAACAAAATTTAGCCAATCAACATACCCCCCGATTCCCTCCAATCGACTTAATTTCCTGGCGTAGATCAAGGAAGAAATCATGGCTAACTTGTCCTGGGATTGAACAGGTATTCGTGAAAACAATTGTAAAATTCGATCTGCATACTTTTGCACACTCATTCTATCTCGTCTTAAATATTCCTTTTAAAAAACTCCAAAACCCAACCTGTTTATTATTGTTGATTGTACAATTGTTATAATAGTTAATTGTTTGAGGCGACTTTTTCTTTTTGTTTCCCATAGATAGGTATTTTATTGATTAAATTCCAACCAAAGCTTGTCAGTAGCTCTGATCCATTCTGAATAATTTTATTTAGTTTTTCACTCTCCATCTCAAGCTGTTTTTGGAGTGTTACAATTTTGTTCTGGTCTTCCATACTAATGATTGGGATTTCCAGTTGGCCCAGATCTTTCTTAGACAATGAAGGCACAGCACCACCTTTCATGAGTTGTTTAAGATTTTCAATGGTTTGATCTTGCTGTAAATACCACAATAGGTAATAGGGATTGATCTGTTTATTGAATACACGTATCATAAAGAAAGATGAAGACAGTATTGTTGGACTAAACAAGTTGTTCTGATCGAATATCAAGGACTTAATGTTAAGTCCTTTGTTAGATAAACCTATGTCCTCAGGACTCAACACATGATTGTCAATCGATGGATAAACATGAGGATCCACAAAAGTGCCCGCTTCCTCCAGGCCATGATCCGATATGTCTTTGGGTTGTAGTATTTTGAATTCGCCTGTTGCATATTCTTTTATTTTGCCCTTAAGACTATATCCTGTTCTGATATTAGCAAGTTCTTTTAGCTTTGGCATATTCTGTATTTCAAATAGTGAAATTCAAATATACAGGATTGAACTCGTAAAAACAAACACTATTTAGAATAGTGAAAAAAGACAGGGAATTCGTTACTTATCTTTAATAATACCTAACTCTCTTAAGATATCGTACTTAAACTTACTCATCGGGCGTTTATGGAAGTTTTGTTTGTCAGGCTCAACTCCAAAAACCAAACGGTAAATTTCTTTTTCTGGTAATCCAGCTTTTGGAAAAAATTTCTGTAACTTATTTATGTAGTTTTCTGAATATTTCTCCTTTATTTCAATCAAATCTTTTAACTCGGGTAAATGCGCATTATACATCCTATCTATATGGATTTTCTTGAGCGTATTGAGCGCTTTCTTATTGGTGTTTTGGGATCGAACATAAATATGATATTCATGCTTTTTAGAAGGAATATAACTGAAACTAAAATCATCGGTTTGGTCCATATCCCGATATGGATGAATGTGTTTTTTCAGGTCTAGTATGGCGTCACCTTTGGATGAGCTATTACACGTGTAGCAACTTGGGATCAAGTTATAAAATGACAGAGCAAGAAGCGGGTGTTTCGACTTTGGGTACCAATGGTCGAATTGAGGACGCATCAACTTTTTGTTTTTTTCTGTTGTGAGTGTGGTGGTATACGTTCGATTGCAGTAGGTGCATGATCGTCTGTCAAGATTTTCAGCTAGTTCGTAAAGACTATATTGATAGTCTGGTTCTCTTTCGCTCAGCCAATCATAATTAAATATTTTGCTCAGATCTTCAAAAAAAAGAGATAATCCACTATAACTAGAAGCCTTTTGCTTCTTACTGGCTTTAAAGAAATTTGACAAATTTCCCAATTGAGTCTGTGTTAGCACAAAACTGTAAAAATCATGCTCTGCCCCCAATAGCTCTTCAGGCACTCCAGAAATAATCTTATTCAAATTCGCATCTTCAGATAAGTACTTGATGATTTTTGATTCAAGAGTTTTCGAGGATTTAAAAGTTAATTTTCGTGAATTACAAATTCTACAATTTGGTTTCGAGCATGAGTTAATAATACCTAACTTACTTGTCACTCGACAACGAATTGCAAGATGGTGGGCTTTTAATGCTTTCGATACCGAGTGAGAAGTAGGATCTATATACAACATCTGGCCTAAGGATTTAAATTAATACTGCCAATATCAACTCCCGCATTTTCCGCCATCTTGCGGAAAGTTTCTTCTAGTTTCTCTTTTTTGGTTTGCTCATCTTGAATGGAAAAGAACATATCCAGTAACTTATTCTTTAGAACGGGTTCTCCAATAGTTTCGATGATAGATTGATGGTAATTCATATCATTATTTGTTACCTCAAGTCCACTTAGATGCTGTTCTATCTCTTCTATTTCCTGGTTTAAAATATCTCTTTCTTGTGCATCATCATCAAGTTGCTCCAATTCTTTATTAAGCCGCTTCAGTTGTTCAGTCAATAAACGGAAGTTTAAAAACGCAATGGTCTCCTCTATCTTGAGTTTAGCAAACTCCCCCATAAATCCATTCTCAAGAAAGAAATCATTGGCCAATAAATCATGGATATTGGCACCGAAGGTTTGATTGTGTTCTGTATCATCAGGTTTCCCCTTTTTCAACCGCAATATATTTGAGGAGGGAATATCTGACAAAATGAATGGTGAATGTGTTACAAACAATATATTTAACCCGAGAATATTTGCAAGTGGTGTATGTTCTAAATATGACAATAAGTTGTGAATATACGTGCGCTGCATATCTGGGTGAAAATAAAGCTCAACTTCATCAAATAGAATATTGATATAATTATATTGTTGTATCATATCAGAAGCTCTCACAGAATTGATATTGAAGGTATGATATGCTACTGTATTAATCGAAATTATCATTTGCTTCTCGCCAGAACTAAGATCTTTGAATTTTCCGCCTCCTTTAAATATTATTTCTGTTTTGAAAAGTGAGGGTGGTATAAACCAAATCGTTGGCATTTCTTCAAGGCTAATACTATTTGATTCAAATTCTTTTTGCTTGACATGCTCAATGCCTTGTGCCAATTCTATCACATTATGTTCAGAATTATCTTTATCAAAATTTAGCTTATTGAATAAGAGGTAGTTAATTGCTTGCCGGAGTTTAAAAGTTACATGACTTTTATCCTTAATAAGTTCCTTAACATATTTTTCGTACGCGTCCCAAACTATTTTGCCGGTTTCCTGATCATAGGAAATAAATTTTTTATACTGATCATATGTCGTAGCAACACTGATCATTTTATCATATATATATTCGCGTATTTCATTCTCATACGGAACCGTTATAGTCGTCTTTTTAATGAAGCGAAAAATAACGTCTGTCCTATTTCTGACTTCCTCATGATCAATTTTATTGGTCCTATTTCGTTTCAGAATCCTGTCATATTTTTTATGATCAAATCGGACTTCAAGATTAAAGGGTATTTTACCCTCAACTAGTTCTTTTGGTTCATTTTTTTCCAAATCAATACGATCCCATTCCAATATAGACGCTAAAAGACGAGAACGCCCAAGAGACTCCTCTGCATTAACGTCAATATTTCCCTCCACTCTCTTTGGATTTAATACAATTGGAATTTGATAGCTGTCGTTCTTATGAAATAGAGCATCTATCCATCGGCCTATTGTTTTAGAATTAAGTCCATATAATGAATAATTAATACCAACTGTATAAAAGAAGTTATTGTGTTTGAACGGATCAATAATATTTTCTTCAATGAAATTATACTGTTTTGATTTAGCACTATACTTATAGGCATGCAAAGTAGTTTGATCCCCCACAGAAAGCTTATAAATGGTGTCAGTTTTAAAGAAAATATCTAAAAATATTTCTTCTTCATGCACTTTGTCATCTGAAACAACCAATCCAGAAATTTTATTTAATGCTAAATAATATAATTCTGTGAGAGTACTTTTACCACTTCCATTTTTGCCTACTATGGCAGAAATTGATACCGTATGATTTTCAGAATTAAACAGATCATCAATATCATTATTCAGACTAATAACCCTATCATCATTTTTAAAAATGAAAGAATCATAAAATTTGAATAGGGATGGTATTATATTTTTAATATGCTTTTGCTTTTCTTTGGTAGGTCGAATGGCAAGTAGTTTAAAATTACCTAACAGTGCTTCCAACTTCTCTTCACGTTCTTCCTGTTTTCTGAAGCTATTTAAAAACTCTAGTGATTCAGCCTGAATTATAAATTCTGATTTTTTTTTATGTATGGTTTGGTAGGCTGCATAAACTATATCACTAAATAGACCTGGAGTATTATCAATTCGACAAAGATCCATGTTACCTTTATAATCATAAGGAACTTTCTCAATCACACCAGACGCAACCAAAAAGGTACGTGTATTGGTATCCAGAGGCAGAAAATTATCAGGATTTATCCAAAACAAAAATATGGTAAACGCTGACCAGTTTATGCCATACCAAAAGCCCATTTGATATATATGATCATCTGTTACCCCCTCTTTTCCATGTTGCATTACCTGACCGAAAAAATTCCAAATCTGCTGTTGAAATTTTACTTCACGGGAGTTGATAACCCTTGATATCATCATTGTAGGACATCCACTAAAGAAATGGCCGCTATCCTGTGCTGATGATTTACTACCTAAAATTTTAAGTAGAGTGTTTATCTTGAAAATCCGACTAGAATCACTTGACGAACTGTGATTGAATGCTGCAAAAATTTGTATTGGATCAATACTTTTTGTTCCAAAATTATGCACTGCCACACCAAACCAGTTGTTGGCATATTTATACTCTTCGGTATCAAGAAGATTAAAGACCTCAGAAGCAGACTCTTCTCCATGTTTACGATATAATTCAAAAAGTAAACTTGCTATTTCAGCATTGGCATCTTGCCATTTGGTATGTACTTCTCTTTTGGTCATATATCATTATAACATCAATTAATCGCCAACAGCCTGAACCCATTCATCTCTTCTTAGCTTTTTCAATCACCTTGCCCCAACCGGTAGGCACCAAATCATTCTCCCGCATCCATTGTAAGGCTTTGTCTAATCGGTTTTTATATCGAGCTTTCTGGGTGTCCCACTCTAAGAAGTCTTTTTTAAGTAATTCGTCTGTGATCATTTCATTGCGAATGATGCGATTGTTCCAGACTGCATATAAGGTGGAGATTATCTCCGGACGTTCGTAATTGTTATTGCTGAAAATCTGGATGAATGATTGAATGGCTTCCTTTTCATTGTCTGAAAGATAACCGTAGTCCTTTAAAGATTTGGTGTGATTGGTGCCTGCCACTATGCGTTGAAGCTTGCCTTGTTCTTTAAAATCGAACCATTGGCTTTTTAAAACTTCATTCCAGAAGACTTTGGTAAACCGTCCGTCATACGGCCCTGCTGCCTGCACACTGTATGTTTGTTTGTAATCTTGTTGCAGTACATGATACTCTATAAGATGCAGGAGTTTCTCGAATTTTGTTTTGCCAAACGATTTGTCTTCTAAAGACTGATTAATGATATAGGTAGCCAGCATTTTTCTGCGCACTTTGGCATCTTTGGTGCTAAATTCTTTTGTTTTGGGGTGCTGAACTACTTTGGTTTCCTCCTCAGCCTCTCCAACCCTTACCTGTCCATTCATGAGCATGGGGAGAAGCCAATCGCGGAGCTCGGCTAGTTGCTGGTTTTGTGACTCCAAATTGTTTTGTTCCCCAAAAACTGATTTGATCCTTTCTGTGAAGCTAATAACTATTTTTTTTGGTGGTAATGGAATCTTTATAGTTTTTAACACCGTACCTGATATTTCCTGAAATGTAGAACCTGAAGCATATTGTTTCATCGCAGGAATGTATAATTGTGTCGTGAAAAACACAAACTCCATAGAGTAATCAGAATTTGGAACAATATTTTTAAATCCTTGATTTGTTGTAGAAGGCTCTCTAGTTATTGCTATGTAACCTATCGGTGCTCTTGATGTCAAAAGTATAGTTCCTGGCGGCATAATTTTCAGTGATCCATCTTTAATTCCAAGTTGTGTCACATCCCGTTCACCCCTTGCGATAAATTTTTTATTGGAGTTAATGGAAAGATCCTTAGGAGTGATCCACGGAATGCCTGAACCATCATCAATAAAATTTTCTGACTTTGATCTAGAAGGGGTTGTTCCTCCAACAATTTGCCCAAGATCGGCAAACCCGCCTACCTCCCACCCCAATGGAATCTCACGCTTCAATTCCTCATTGTACACCATCTTACCACCAGAGGATTTATAAGGCTTGCCATTCTCATCAGGAAAATCAAACTGTACAAACCAATAATCATACAGCAGCTTAGTCATGGCTTCCAACTCCGCGTTGATTTTGTTGTTGAGCTCTATTTTGGCGTCTAAATCGGAAAGGACTTTGGCGATTTTCTTTTGGTCAAAAACCGGAATTAAAGGAAAATCTAACAACCTAAAATTGGTAGTTGCTTGCGCAAGTGCTGGTACTCCTACATGATTCTTGAATGATAGTAATCGTTTTTGCCCTTCACTCGAATGGAAATAGTATGTAAAAAAAATAGGATCAACAACACTCGTATTCAGCTTTACTCTGAATTGACTCTGAGAAATGATGTATCGGCTGAGTTTACAATCATTGGGAATATATGCAACCTGTCCTAGCGTTCCCCGGTGGGTAATAATGATATCACCTTTTTTGGCATTAGCTTTCTTTAATGAGTCAGCCTTTTCCGGAGTCACATAATTTTGAAAAGTTTCGATTAACTTTACGCCAGAAACGTTTGAGCCATTAAGTACGGGCACTCCTGACTTTTTATAGTTGTCGACAGTGATATCCGAACCAAAAGGTCCCATGGAAATTTCCTCAATCAATTCCTTTAACGGAGTTAATTTTCTAATCATAAGTTAAGTTCTGTATGGTTTTCATAATTTCAACTTCAATAGATTTCGATTCCTCAAACAACCCATTCAAATTCTCCTCAACTCCCTTCATCTTTTCTTCAAACTCCTCTTGAGTAATGTCCACATACTCAATCTTCACCTCAAAATACTGTCCGGCACTTAGACTGTAATTCTTGGCTTTTATATCGTCATAACTCACCACGACAGAAAAATCATCCTCGGCTTTTTTATTATTGAAAGTGGACATGATATATTCCTCCTCCTTTTTGGATAAAACTGTTTTTTGGTTCTTGCCTTCTTTTACGGTTTCGCCAAGGTTGGAGGCATCTATCAATACCACATCCTTTTTATTCTCTTTATCCAAAAACACAATGGACACATTGGTGCCGGTATTGGCAAATATGTTACCGGGCATGCTCACCACCCCGGCCAGCATTTTCTGCTCTACCATTTGTTGGCGTATTTTTTTGTCAATACCGCTTTGTGCAGTAATAAATCCGGTGGGTACTACAATGGCTGCTTTTCCTTTATCTCCCAATGAATGGATGATGTGTTGCAAAAACAACTGGTAAATGGCCATTTTATCTTTTGCCTTTTTGGGCACTTTGGGGATGCCTGCAAAAAAACGTTCGTGATTGGTTTTGCTGTCCAGATCGTCTCGATAATCCGAGAAATCCAATTTAAACGGAGGATTGGAAACTATGTAATCAAAGGTTTTTGGATGCCTGGGATAAGGTTCTGATATGGTGTTGCCTTTGATGATGTTTTGAATGGAATGTACCAGATTGTTCAAAATCAAATTTAAACGCAACAAACCAGATGATTTTTGAGAAATGTCTTGCGTATAGATGGTGCATTTATCTTCTCCGATAACATGTGCCAGGTTCATGAGTAAGGTCCCCGATCCGGCTGAAGGATCGTAACAGGTTACATTTTTCACTTTTTCATTCACCAAACAGCGGGCTATGATGCGGGATACAGCATGGGGCGTGAAGTACTCGGCATATTTCCCCCCACTGTTAGTGTTGTAATCCTTGATTAGATATTCGAAAATAGTGGCATAAAAATCAAACTTCTCATGAAAGATATGCTCAAAGCTAAAATTGACCAGTTTATTGATAATGGCTTTAAAAAAAGCATCCTGATCCTCATGTAAATACTCACTTAATCGATCAAATAAAGTGATTTTAATGCCTCCTTGAGTTTTTACTGAGAAAATATCACTATTAGAAGTCGCTATGTCTACTAGAGTATCATCAAACAATTTGGCAAAACCTGGCTGATCCTGCTTTTGGAATAAATGGGTAATGGTGTGTTCGGGTTTTAGTTTGGCAGTGCTCTCCTCCAACTGCATGGTAAGGAAGTCATACTCGTCATCATTGTATTTTGCCAATTCATCTGCCCAGTCATCGGCTTTCGCCAGCCGTTTATCAAGTTGTTTGATTTCATGAGCAAACTTGTCATTCAGAAACTTATACAAAAATACCTGTGTAATGATTTTAAACTCATTTCCGTCATTACCCAAACCATAATTAGCACAGACACTTTTTAAATCGTCAATCAGTGCTTTGGTTTTTGCTTCAAATTCTACCGTCTCCGTCATGCCGTTTTTCCTATATATTCACTTAAATATTCTTTCACTACCAATTGATTGATGCGCCTGGCGCTTTCTGCATTCAAAGGTATTTGATGTTTCTTATTGATTTCACTGATTACTAGTCGTTGCAACATTTTTTCTACATATGCTTCATTGTCCATTTGGTGAGAGTTTTGAAGTATCTGTTCATCCACTGCTTTTTTCAAATCATTGAGTGCTTCAAATAACTGTGCTTCACTATCTGTAAGTGGATTTTTTTCCATCAGACGCTTATGGATGCGCAGGTATTTGGCGTCATTATCATATTTGGCATTGATCAAGGCATTTTTGCGCTCCAAACGTTTACCCAGGTCAATAATATTGTCGAGAGCTGCAATATTCTGGACCATATCCTCTCGAGTGACCTCTGTTAGGTTCTTTTTCTTAAACAATCGTTCCAATTCTTCCTTCAAGGAAATAAAACGGGGATCACCCTGATCAAGATTTCCACCAAGTAGTTCACGGGTTCGGCGTAAGATGTCTTTCAATTGATCCGCCAGAATTAATTCCTCACTTTTAACTTGCGTAAAGGCAAAAATGACATCCTCCAGAGCAACGTTTAATAAGTTTGTGGTATTCACATTCTTTTCAAGCGCTTCTCTCATATTGATAAGTGCCAAGCGGTTATTGGCTTCTCGACTCAAAACAAGTAATTGCCTAAAGTCCAATTTCTGTAAAAGATCATAATTGCCAGATAGGCGAATTAAATTATATAGGCTTTTGGCATTATTCAGCACCTTAATGATCTCCAACATTTCAGAGCGCTTGGTAATTTCAGAGATTTGCTGAGTGAAAATTTCACTGTTTTCCGTATCATAATATAATAAGACATCTTTTATCTCTTTGATTTCCTCTTCTATTTCCTGTTGTGACTTAAATAGGTTGGAATAATGCTCAATTTCATCGCCCAATTCATCCTGAAGCTCGTCAAAATAAGCTCTGTTGGTTTTATCAAATTCATATTGAATATCAGCAAAGTCAACCACATAACCATATGGAAATTCTTTGTATGGTCTATTGACCCGTGTTAAGGTTTGCAGTAAATTATGTGATTTAATCACTCTGCCCAAATACAGTTTTTTCAGCCGTTTAGCATCAAATCCAGTCAGAAGCATATTGTACACAAACAATAGATCGATTTTACCGTTTTTGAAGTCTGTAATTGCATCATCTCGTTCTTCTTTACTCCCTATATCGTGTAGGATGATTCCAGCAGATTTTACTTTCAAATTCTTCAGCTGAGTTTGACCGTAAATTACTTTGGGCTCAGCTGCCATAGAAAATGTTTTTTCCACATTTTCAGTATACTTTTCAGCAAATAGGGTCATCATCCTTTTGGCTTGATCAGAAGAATCGCAGACTACCATGGCTCCTATAGAATTATCACCAAACGAAATTCTACTTTTTTCAAAATCCTTCACGATATAGTCCAGCATGGGCTCCACAAAACGTTGGTGAGCGTAAACATACTTTTTATCTGCATCCCCCTTAAGAATGTCAATTTCCTCCAAAGCTTTTTTAAGCTCCATGCGATAGGAAGTTTCAATTTCTTCTCGAATCAATCGCAAAGTATACCCATCAGATATGGAAGCATTGTAATAATACTTGTGGATGTAGCCACCAAAAAGTGATTTGGAATTGTAATTATTTCCGAGCAAAGGTGTTCCAGTCAATCCTATCTTAACGGCATTGCGGTCCGACTCATTGAGATTGGCCAAAAAACTCCCTTTTGGGTTATAGCTTCTATGCACTTCATCCAAAAAATAAACCCTTTGCATATTAAGGTTGTAATCTTCATTTCGCACTACCTCAGGATCGTCCTTAAATTTCTGGATATTAACAACGGTAATCTCCCTTTTTCCAGAGTCGTTATGAATGGCACTGGTGGACTTAATATCCTTTGCGAATTCTTCTCTAGAATTTACTTTATGCACGGTCAATCCTCTAGCCATAAATTCTTTGCTGGCCTGCTTCAACAAATCCAATCGGTCCACTATAAAGTAGAATTTTGGAATTACATTTTTGTCTCGGTAGTAATCGGTTAAATGTTTGACATTATAAAAAGTAAGTGCTGTTTTACCACTGCCCTGTGTATGCCATATGATGCCCTTTTTTATTCCCTCATCCAATTTCCCTGTAATGGCTTTTGTGGCGAACATTTGAGGGTAGCGCATAATATGTTTAGCAATACCATATGGTTCATTGACATAAGTGATGGCGTATTTTAGAATAAATTTTAGTCTCTCGCGGCTAAGCAATGAATTACAAATACGATTGGTTGGTGTATTAGGATGTTTATTTGTTTGAAATTCCTTTGAGTTTTTTATCGCCGTAAGATTGGTGTCCCTCAGAACGAAATCTTCGTCGCTCGAACTGATTTCGTTGAGTAAACTTTCCAAATCAAGTTCCTCTTCTTCTCTGAAGTAGTTAAACACAGGTTTTTTATGAGATGGAGAGGCATAAAATGCACCTTGAACAGGATGATGCGTTTCATTATCGTATTCCATGTTATTGGAAAAGATCATGAATTGAGTAATATTGATAAATCTCTGGAACTTCTTGTTTTGTAAACGGGTAACCATACGGTTCCTTTCTTCCAAAACACCATTTAAATTATTCGGTCTTTTTACCTCAATAAAAACCAATGGCATACCATTGATCAAAAGAGTGATATCTGGCCTGAATTCCTCATCATCTTTTTGACATGCCAGTTCAGTTACAACATGAAAACTATTATTATCGAATTTATCAAAGTCTATCAGCCTAATATCTGATTGATCAATAAGTTTTTCCCAAAATGCTCTTCCTAAATCTTCATTTTCTAGAGTAAACGCTAGATCATCATAATGCCTTTTACATTCCTCCAGGGTCAGACCTTCATTGATATCTAAGATGGCCTCTTCAAATATACCTGGAAACACATTTGTATTTCGATCCCATTTCTGATCTTTCAAAGACAGGTAAGAATATCCTAGCTTCATAAGATGAAGTATAGTAGGAATTTTTACTCGGCTGTCTTCATTGAAACTCATACACTCAAATTCGAATATAGCGAAAATCTAGCGCATTAACTGCCGCAGGTCGCTTTAAAGAAGCTCCCTGTAGTATTTATATTTGATTTTGATCCATTGAACCTTATGGTTTCTTTGTGAAACGTTGTTGTAATAAATCAACCATCCCATAAACTAAAGTCTAATGTGGTTGAAAAGGTGAATCTCACTTTTAAAGTTTTCAAAGGGGACGCCAATCCAGATCCCCTATTTAAGTTCCCATGCTAAATACCCTTGCATTACGTCATGCACCAAGAGTAGTTAAAATTTTCCTGGACTCATTAACAGGAGGATTCGATATAGCCAATAAGGGAGAAAATTGGCAAGTTTCGGATGTAGTTTTACTTGGAGAAAACCTTCCTTCACGATCATTAGTCTATATGGGTACAGGAGAAAATATAACTCTTCTCAAATATAATACCGGAGGTTTAGGTGTCACGGACCACGTGTTGATAGTGAAGCATGAAAAAGGTAGGGTTATAGATTTTTGGAAGGGCATAGGACCATTTGAAGCTAGCAGCAAACTTGAATTAATCAAACATTTAAAATCTAATGGGTTAAATTCAAAAGGATTGTATGATCGAATGTTTTTCTTATACAGAAATTAACCCCCGCAATTCTTCGGGGGTTCTTTTAGGGGCTATTTAAACCTAAGTATTAAGTATTTATATCTGACTGCAAAGACCTCTTAGAAACGCTCCTAACCAACTTAGCAAACCCTCTAAAAAGCAAACACCCCAAGACATTGATACATCTTGGGGCGCTCTATTCTCCCAGCCATAGGAGCGTATTTTAGTGCAAAAAAAAAGACGCTAAATCTTATGACTTAGCGTCTCAAAGCGGTCTGGACGGGACTCGAACCCGCGACCCCCTGCGTGACAGGCAGAAAAATAAAAATCCTATTTATAACAAAATAGCCCAAACTCACGTTAAACAAGCATATCCTGTTAATTACTTTACTTCCATTTTAGCTCGTTTTAGACTTTTTTGCAATCAAAAACACGCAAAAAGCACGCAAAATTTTGAATTATGGCAAAAGTAAAGATCAAATTAGACAGTAGAAAATCAAGTCAAAAAAAAGATGGTTCTTTCCCGCTCACAATGGTAGTTTCGCACCAAAGCAAAACTAGAACCATTAAGCTCAATTATGATTTAAACATGGATAATTGGGATGAGGAATCAACTTCTGTGATTGGTATTTCAAATGCAAAACATATCTCATCAAAACTTAGACTTCAATTAGAGAAAGCTGAGGACTTTATCAAACAGAATGAAATTGAAATAGATTCGATGGATATCAATCAGCTTAGATCTCTCATTCAAGTTGAGATACTCTCCAATCAAAACACCAGGGTCAATGCAAGTTCAAAGTTTCTTGCTAAAAGGATTAATCGGAGTTCTTTCACCGATTACATCTCCAATAAGGTCACTAGATTGAGAAAAGCGAAAAGAAATGGATATGCAGAAGCCTACAAAACAAGTTTGTGTTCCATTACTCGCTTTGCAAATAAAGAAGAAATTCTCTTCGCGGAAATAGACCATATATTCCTAAAAAACTTTGTTGCTTATTGTCAGAGCAGAGGCAATAAACCCAATACCATAAGCGCATATATCCGTCCGATAAAAACAGCTTTTAAGGAAGCCATACTTGAGAATGAGATTCCACCGGCACTTGATCCATTCCCTAAGTTTAAAATGCCCAAGACGAATAAAACCAAAAAGAGATCACTTGATATGGAAACAATCGTCAAGATTAGACAACTTACTTTAAAAGCCAAATCTGCTCTTTGGGATGCAAGAAATTATTTCCTATTTATGTTCAACAATATGGGGTTGAACTTTATTGATCTAAGCAAGTTGAAGAAACATCAAATCACAGATGCTAAATACTCAAATAATGGACAGCTTATCTCTGGAAGACTGAGCTATATCAGAAGTAAAAACAACAGAGAGTATTCAATAAAACTTACTAATGAATCGATAGAAATATTAAACGCTTATAGTGTTGGTGAATTAAGTAAAGATGATTTAATCTTTCCTGTTGGTTTTTCGGATACTCCTGAAGGGTTCAGAACATATAAAAAGAAAAGACAGCGCATTAACAAACGTATCAAAGCCCTTGGAAATATGATTGGGATTGATGACGATATTACAACCTATTTTGCTAGACACACATGGGCAACCATTGCAAAACGTAAGATGATTCCTATATCTGTGATTTCAGAAGGTCTTGGACATAGCGATTTGAAAACAACTCAAATCTATTTAGATTCCTTCGATGATGATGTACTGGATGATGCCAATGATGAAATAGTCTCATGACTTTGTTTTGGCATAAAAACACCGCAACCTAACCAAAGTCACTACCACTAAGAACTCATACATTAAAATAAAAAAGGTTGAAAGGTCTATAACTTGACGATTCTTTTGACACATAAAGAATTGCCTACTTGAAACTTAATGTAATACACACCTCTATTGAGGTCAGTCATGTTCATAACATCATCCTCATTTATATTCAAGGTTATTTGCTTTCCAGACAAATCATAAACAGTTATTTTGGGCTTCTTAATTTCCTCTGGAAGAGATATAAAACAACGATCATTACATGGATTTGGAAAGAGCTTAATACGTTCATTAAGTGGAACTTCATTCTTTAGTCCAGTAATTCCAATTTGTGCAGGATCTCCTGGAGTACAACTTGCTAAATCTCCTAGTTGTCCATTTGGAAGTGGATGAGATGATATAATGGAAGCCTGTGAACAAGACAGTTCAATCTTTTGAAGATAATCATTGTGACCATCATTGACCAAAGCGTATAGGGTGTCTCCCAAAATCATCAATCCTGCTGTAACACCTGAAAAACTTGTTTGTAGCGGAAAATCAAATTGTTTAATAAAATTTCCGGAGCGATCTATAACAAACACCCTTTGATATGTCCCAAATCCATTGTAACCTGAAATTATAAATGCATTTCCCAAACTATCAACAGCAACGTCCATTGCTACACCATTGAGTCCACTTAAATCTGCAATTTCAATCAAACTTGTATTAGATTGATAATACGCCAGTTTATTCATCGATGGCTTAAAGGTGTATATATCACTTTGATGTGCCCCAATGTTGTGCCCAATGAATCCAGAATAATAATTATTCCAGCTACCATTTGCATATTCGTAAAAAGTACCACCAAATGTTGTCAAAAAAGTATTATTCCCATTCTGATCATAACCAACAGCGATATGATGAATTGGAGAATGTCCAACGATTGTATCTGATGATAGGTTATTTAAATCATATTGATGTATGTATCCCGAATCATCAACAGCCCAGAAAATATTTGGATGACAATCAAATGTTTGCGTTCGTTCTTCCTGAGAGAAAGATGAAAACTGCATAAATAACAATATTAAAAAGACCACTGATCTCATTCAATGTTATAAAATCTTAATCCTATTCCCAAACCGAAATAACAACTTGAGATTCCTGTGAAATCATTATCATTTAAAAAAATAGTTCTTGGAGCAAGCTGGAATTTAACATCTATCCCTAGCTTATCTTCCCTATGTATGCTTTTTTCCCAGCCAAATCCAATTGACGAATTTATGCCATAATAGTCCAATCCTCTCAAATCAGTATGTGGTTGGGCATTGCCCATTCCTACCGTTCTTCTAGTTTGAAACTGTATTCTTGGATCAACAAAAAAATAGATACCTTTTGACAGCTCCTTTGGGTGATATTCTAAGCCCAATGAGATGTATAATGCCTTAATTTTCTGATAGTTTTCACTATAATCAAAACCTCCACTATTATTTTGTACCGCATCAACAGAGATTCTATTGTCATAAAATCCGATTCCCGGATTTATCACCAACCCTTTCGATAAATGTTTAAAATAACTTAGCCTTAAGTCCGGATTCATGTCTCTAATGCTACCACCAAGAAAAAAGGTCGGAAGCCCTTCTACCCCCAGAGTAAAAACTCTTTCATGTCGATAAGATCGAATGTTAACCAAAAAGCTCGATTCAACTTTTATTCCAGAATAATTTTGAAGACCAGGCAGCTCTTGGGAAGCCCCAGCGCCTCCGAGCAAAGTAGCTATAAATAAAAAAATATATCTCATCTTACTTTTTAACTATCCTCCTAGCTGTTCGTCCACTTTCCCCGATAAAGTGAAGCATATATACACCTGAAGGTTGATCTTCAATATCAATAATAAAACTTTTATCTATAATTTCCTTTGAAACTATGATTCTTCCAGAAATATCGTGCAGTTCAAATTTGGTGTATGAATCTTTATTGACCTCTTCAATTTCAACATATACCTTATCACGGGTCGGATTCGGAAATAAAGTTATGTTCATGGAAGTATTAATATCTGCTTCAAATTGATCTTCTTCAGTTAATTCCAGAACATTGCTTGTATCAGAAGTGTTTTTATAACCATTCCTATAAACTTTAAATCCAACATCTTGCGGCTCATAGGCTAGCTCATTGATGCTTGGCATATCAATGAGCAACCTACCAAATACGTCTGACTTCTTAATGTAACTTAGATTTGAAATAAGACCTCCATTACCACTAGTGGAGTAATAATCAATATGGTAAAAACGTTTTTTCTTAAGTCCGGCAATAACGATTTCCTGATTACTGGTGGGAGACACATAATCTAGTTCAGCGTTAACATTTGGAGGAAGGGGGCTGGCATCATTAAAATCAATAGTGCCGGAATTAGAACAAAAATCAAAAAACCCATCTCCAGCAGGTGAAACTGGGGTACCATCAGGATATAGAAGGTTATTTGAATGACAATCGTCAACCAAAGTTTTGACTTCATTATCCGTATCGTACATCCTTCTCCACCAATAGGTATTATTATGTGCCCAACCAATGGCCTTATTTTTATCTTTTGATTTCAAATAATATGATACAACATTTACATCAACTCTATTGTAAGGTTGAAGCGGTAAGAATTTCGATTTTTTAGGCTCATATTCTTTAGTATGAACACTTTCTCCCTCAAAGAACTTACTCAGGGCTTTATAATTTAAATGTCCCATCCCAGGATGTATTCTATCCCACCAATAATTTATTCCAGGTCCCATAGACCCCATGAAGGAAGTAGCCCATATAGAATTGTGCAACTCCACGTCAGTAGCATATTCCAAAGCGACAGCTTGTGTTGACACTCCCATTTCCCCAAAAATGAAAGGCTTATACTCTAAACTGCCATTGTAATGCGATGGATCATGCATTTCTTGGACAATATTCCATCTTGATTTCCAATTAATATTTTTCGATTCCCCATATTTATTGGTACTCATTATGTCAACAGAAGTGTTGGCAAAATATTCACGCCGAAAATCATTTGTACCGTCTGCTGAAGCAAAATTTGTCGTTGTAATATGCCTCCTTGGTTGATAGGCATGTAGGTAATCAGAATGAGTATTTAACCAATCGTAAACTGCTTGTTTTTTGTTAGGATCATTGTCAGCATCAATCCAATTAGTGACCTCCCCAATAATCTCCCAAACTGCCAACTTTTCACTCCATCCCCAACGTGCCATTTGATACCTCAATCTTCTCTTTTGCAAATCAATTGCAATTGGATTGGTAAATGTTTCCTCCTGACTCGTTAATCCCAGATCATAACGATAAGGATTATACTCCCAATCTTTTGTGCCCGGTGGATTATTAGGGTCCTCAGGATCATCCATTTCACTTCCAAAAGCTACAAAATACAAGTACATATTCTTTTCGTTACACATATCAACAGTTCGATCCAACTCCCATGCATTCCATTGTCTATTCCAATTTTTATCTACAAAACCAGGATCGTCTTGAAGTCCGGGACTGTAATTGGTACTATAATCTCCAACTTTTTCGCGTTCTATTAAAAATTGACCAACATTGTTCCAGATACGCACAGTGTTTGCACCATTATCAGCTAGTTCATTAAAAAAATCTACATAGTCCTGATGATCAATCAATTCCATCCAATTGTGCCTATACCATGCAATAGTTTCTCCTATGGGCACGAAACTTTCACCATTCTCATGTCTTAAGTATCGGTCATTTAGATTTCCCTCATTTCCCATTGTAACAAAGCCTTTATTGGAAGAAGGAGTAATATTGAAATAAACCTCTCCAGAATTAATTTGGACACCATCATACACGGCTCGCACTTCTACTTTCCATTCACCAATATCACCCCATGCACTTCTAATCCTAAAGTAATGTTCATTGGGCAACTCAATCCAAGCACCTCTCCACGCATTGCCATTATAGTCTCTTTCAAACTCCTCGTAATAAAAGCCATCAACCTTCCCAACATAGTTCCATGTACCATTTACTTTATACGAAAACAAGCCAAAAACTGCTAACTGATTTTCATCAAATGGATTAATTAAATTTGTTGCACCTTGTGTCTTTTTCGCAAAATCGCGCACTCTTTGTTCAACAGAAGCAGGCAATTTCACGCCTAACTCAAATAGATCGTACTGAGGTACATCAATGTTGTTACCGATATTTTGTGGGTAATAAACAGCTAAATCAATAGCTGGTTCTTCTATATAGGCATGAAAATCTCCATTAATGTTTGGATGTATGTGAGTTTCTCCCGTCAAACTAATCTCACATCCCGCTTTTATCTCAACATCCTCATTTCCGTTAATGTTGATTTTGGGACCGGGTGAATTATTTTGAGTTTCGATACATTTGTGTGATTGAATCAAGCCCGAAAAATTATTAAAATCAGACGGTTCAACCTTTAAACAAGAAATCTCTTGTGGAACTGGAGGAGTATAAGTTTGAGTATGTGCAGTAAATACTGAAAGCAATCCCACACATAGGATTATATATACTTTCATGATTTACTTTTTTACAAGTTCGTTAACCAATGCCTTTAATTCATCAATTTGCTTCTGCTGCTCAATGATGTATAAGGTCAGTTCTTCTATTTTTTCTTGTTGTTTAATTTGAAGTTCGCCTATTCCTATACCATTTTTGTCCACTTCTTCTGCTGATGGCATGTTAGGTAAATGTCCATTTTCTTTAATAAAAGCATCTGTTTCTTCTATTGACATCAACTCATAGTCATCATCAAATACATAGTCCGCAAAGGGTTTCAATGTGACTTTCACCTCTCTTACCTGAAGCAAACCATCATGGTCTAATTTCATCAGTTCCTGATTGTTATTCTCAATCATAAGTGGATCAGCTCCTGATGTTTCAGCGAACATGTGGAGTTTATAATTAGGGTTCAAATTTGCAATACCAACATTACCATTCCTAAGAACACTGAACATTGGAAGTCCATTGATATGCTTCACTTGAAAAGCATTTGTAAATGCCGGATTCGTACTTAAGTTAACTTCTAATTGAGATTGCCCAGTAGTTCCGGTTGTATTACCTATGATGGTATTGTTTTGAATATATGTATTGCCATGAACTTCTAAATTATGAACTGGTTCACTGGTACCTATTCCAACAAATGCTGGACACGTCACTCCAGTATATATCTGAGCATCTGTAATATTGGGTCCTCCGTCACTCGCCCATGATGGAGCTTGATAAAACACATTCGCACCATTATCCTTTGGAAAACAATCTGATCCATATAACAAAGATTGTACAACAGGAGTTTCTCCGTCCTTTAAGACACCATTGGGATTCATTAAAACGAATCTATCTTGGGACAAAGAAGCATTTTCAAAACTTTTCAGTTTAAAATTACCGTGAACAACAGCCTTATCCTTAAAAACTGCCTTGTCCACAACCTTTAAGTGACCTTTAAACTTAACATCTTGGTCAACAGTTAAGTTTCTTTCGATAACTACAGAATCTTTCACATAGATGGAACTATCGACCCTCATATTCGCGTTTACGTCCAATCCAGCACTGGGTTGTGTCGTTCCTATACCAACATTGCCAGATGTTGGAAAAGTGTTTTGAGCCTGAGCTGAGAATGTGCCTATTGTTATGGTAAGAAGAAGTATTTTTTTCATAGTTATAAGTTTTATATCAAAAGCATTGCTTTCAAGTTAGTGATAGTCAAAGAAATGTCAACCGTCATTTCGATAAATGGTGGTAAATTATCGAAATGATGTATTTGTTTGCTAATTAAAAATGCGATTGTAAAGAGTGATCTATTTACGTTTTGTGATCTTTTTGTTCCGAAAAGAATCTGGGTTAAACAAGGCGGCGTGGAACAATAGCTCATCGAAGAATAGGAACCGCCAAGCCCCCGATCAAGAACAAACTAAAGCCCACGCCTTTCGGTGTGAGCGTTTAGCAACATCATTCTCTTGATCTTAATTTGGCGGTTTTATTCTTCAGAGTAATGAGCTAACGCTACATTAATATCTTATGTCTGTTTCAAATTACGTCTAATTATTTGTTTTTTACAAGGCATAATTTGACATTCAAAGAACTGCCAGAAAGTTTGCGAATAAAATTTTAGAATTCCTTCATTGAAAACCGTGATTTTTGACCTCCCTGAATTCAGGGATTTTATTCTGGTGCATTAAAAATCAAGACCTTCAGTGCTTTTTTGCAGTTTAAAACTTAAAATTACCAATTATGGATCATTACAAACCATTAGGTATCATTAAGTATTATTACCAACTATTAGTGTAACAAAGCCCTCTATCGTGACGTTATTTTAATAGTGAACACTAATAAAGACAATGATTTTGATTCAACCGTAGAAGCATATTTTAATCTTCTACAATTCACTTATGAAGTTCAAATTAGCAAGGCAGATAATAAGAAGTATGCCAGAGCTCATTTTCGCCTAATTTTATTTGAAAAGCACCCAAAACTACCAAGAGATTCTTTCTTCTTTGATATGCTTTCCAAGCTTTTTCTACATAACTATAGGCTAAAAAGAGATAGTGCATTAATAAATACTTTTGATCAGTTGTATATCATCCGAGAGCGTGCAGAATTAGAATTATCGTTGCTTGAAGAAATCTATTATGAATCGCAAGAGGGAAGCCATGCATTAATCCAATCCAATGACATTGAAAAGGAATACTACCTTTTATCACTTGATTGGCATGAATTGACTGACCTGTTAGCCCTCTTTTTGGCCACAAGAAAACTAATGGTAACATACCCCAAAGATGAGACGGTCAATCTTTATGGGCTCAATGAACCTCTTAATGATAAAACATCATACCTGAAAGCACTTCCAAAAAAGGACCACAATCATTCATTCACAAGAAATCAACAGTTGCTTGCCGTATATTATCTCCTAATGGCTAGTGAGATTAAACCAAGAAAAAGCGCAGATATAACCAAATATGCGGAATTAGTCAACCTTATCATGGGGATACCATTTACCTCCATTCAAAACACAGATACATACAAGAAGCTGAAAAAAGCACCTCTTTTCTTAAAGGACAAATTTTTACTTGAAAACTTGATCTTCGTTCAAGAGTATTTTAAAAAAGCAAATTTTTCACGTGCGGTCGATTTAATTGAAATTGAAATTGCAAGAACAAAAAGGGAACTTCAATAGTATTCATTGAACTTCATTAAAGCGATCTGGGGGTAGTCTAAAGTACCCCCAAGGGGTAATAATGCCATATCTTGATTGGAAAAATTAAGAGAATGGAAACATGGCGTATTGAAAAGAAAAAGAGAAAAAAACAACCACAAGGTAATCAGCGCATATTTACCAAAAAATACAGCGATGAACAGGTAGATCGGTTAAAACGATTAATTCAGAATCATCACGATAGAGGGCATGAAAGATTTTTTGCCATTAAAGTAGATGGAGAATTTTGCATTTATAAAACATCAGACCCAAGTTTTTTTGATGACTATAAGGAAATGGTAGACGGAACTACTGAAAACGTAGAGGTCATCATGTATTTCGGGAAATCTAATAACTGTAATCGACATATTTTCTATTTGAAAGAAGGTACACTTGGCAATCCTGGCAACCAAGATGTTGATCAAAAAATAAAAGAAGCCCTTAAAAGAAAAGATCAAGAATTCTTAATTCAATCTTTAAAAGAGAAAACAAAACGACAAGAAAAAAAGATTGAGGAACTAGAAGAGGAATTGGAAGCTCTGCGCTCTAAAACAAATCTAGGCGGCCTGTTGAAAGAAGGCATGGCTTTATTTGGTGCATTCAGAGGTCATTCCCCAAACTCAGGAACAGTATTATCAGGAACGGAAGAAGCTCCTGCGGAGGTAGAAGTTGAAATTCAGGAAGAAGCTCCTTCGAAAGAAAGTCAAAATATTGAAGATGAGGATGAAATAACTGTTCAACGAAATATGTTCGATTCAATCTATCACCAGTTTGGAGAAAAAGGAATCAGACAAGTCGTAAGCCTCATGATGGTCATAGCTAAATCGGACCACATGCGTAAAAAGATTAATGAACTCATAACAGAAGAAAATGAACGAAAAGAAAAAGAAGAACCCGAGAATCGATCAAAAACAACTAATCAAGATGATAAACTTTAAAATAAATGATATGAAATTAAACCCATTTAGTGATAAGATACTTGCTATATACTTCAAACAGACTACAACCAACTCAGTAAAGAGAGAATTAAAAGCTTTGGGGGTATGCTCTCCCCTTTCTGGCAGGGTGATTAAATTGGCAAAAGTCTCTGTTGAAGAAGCATTTCATCTAGGCTTTAAAAAAGTCAAGAAGGTCAACATGTATAAATTCATACAATTACTTCATAAAATACAGTTAAATAAACGCGAAATTCTGATCTAAAAGGCATTAGCATCAATGAAATGATCAATTGAATTCATCTGCGTTCAAATAGATACAAACGAAAAATACCTGTACAATTATTGCATTTAAAAATTGAATTATGGAAATTATAGTTTTTGAGAAAGAAGCATTTTACAAGCTCATTGATGAGCTTCAAATCAGAATCCTCCAAAATTCTGAGAAATACTTTAAGCAAGAAGAATGGATCAATGATAGAGAAGCAAAACGGCTTCTTGGCATTAGGAGTAAATCCAAGCTTCAACAACTGAGAGATGAATTAAAAATTGACTTTAGTCGCTTTGGAAAGACTATCAGATATAGTAGATCAAGTATTTTGAGGTTTTTGGAGCAGAATCGGATGGGGTTGGATAGGTTTTAATTACTACGCCTTGCCCCTTGTAATTTCCAATCCAACTGAATATATGTATGGTACTTTGTATGTTATTTTTCCTTTCAATTTAGTTTTTTGCAAAAAACCAATTGAGTGCAAATCTGCAACACTTTTTTCCCATTTTCTCCCAAGTAGTTTCTTAAGTGCATTTTGAGAATATTCTGATTTTCCCTTGGCAAACTTTTCCATTTTAGGAAAAAGGTGTGGGTATTCTGCTTGCAAAAGATTTACTTTTTTTGACTTGGACAATTCTTTGTGACCGTACCTAAGAGAAATACTACTAAACAGAAAAAGTGATTCACCAGCTAAATCACTGCTTACAATAGAACATTGACGCTGTTTAGCATAATTAAGTAATTGAATAACATCTCTAGGGGTAACAACTCCATTTCCATCTTGACAGCGATTATATACCCATTTCAAGGTCGTACTTTGCTTCTCTCCTTTATGAACTTTCGCTGGAAACAATTCATAGAATACTTTCTCTCTGTACGATTTGCTGGAAGAAATTCTTTCTTTGTCAATATTATAGTTTTTTACAAGTTCCTCTGAATTACATAACCTTTGAACTATGAGTCTCAAAAGTTGATCCTCATTCCATCTCAAAGTATCTGACTTACGAGCAGTCAGGTGAGTCAATGCTGTGAAGCCTTCTTTTCCAGATACCAAATTATCTAGCATATCATCTCTAAGGAACACTTTGACCCTTATTTCATCTGATGAAAAAATTCTGATTGTCTTTAGCAGTCCTCTAAGTGCTTTCCCTTCAAGTTCTGACCTACGTGGGAAAATCTCATCCAATCTATCAACCATGAGCCACATGGAAAGATCGCATTTTCGTAATATCTTTTCTAAACATTCTTTTATGCCAATGGCGTAGGTGATGCTTTGTTCTGACTTAACTTGTTTTTCTGAAACAGAATCACCAAAGAGAGTCAATGCAGTATCTCCAGTTCTGAGGTTATATTTTAATTTCCCTTTGACAATTCTTACTGAATTGAGCGTCCACTGCAAAATTTCTATTAATGATTTTTGACTTTTTATCTCAGGTATCTTAGCCCTCTCACAAGCTTTTCTAAATTCATTTATCTCCTTCTCACAGACCTTAAGTTTATCAAGATATATTTCACTTTTAATAAACTGCTCATGTGCAAGAGAGATTAAATAAATGCACCAAAAATCAACAAAATCAGATTCAGAAAGTTGCTCAAACTCCTCCTTAAAAGCAGAAAATATGGGATCTCCATGCCTGCTAACACCATGAGCAATTACGACTTTTTTATTGGTTAAAAGCATAGCGGGCAGAAATTCTACCATAATTCGATATAATGCACTTTTACCTGAGCCTTTATTTCCTGGAACCAAATCAACTCTATCGTTCAACAAATCAGCTAGAACAGGTGTATCCAACCTTGTTGCTTCAAGCAAATTGTCCTCTTCAGCAATACCCGATCCCAAGTCGAGATTTTCTAATATTTGATTCAAGCTACTATTACTATACATGAATTTGGATTTACTCGAAGATAAAGATCATTGAATGATGATAAAATGTTCTAGCCTCTAAAAACTTATCAACAACAAATTCTCATCCTCAATATCTGAATCCCAAAACGCGCAAAAAGCACGCAAACTACATTCAGGCAAGAAACTTTTGAGCATAAAAAAAGCCTTGAAACATTTCTGTATCAAGGCTTTAAATCTTGCGGTCTGGACGGGACTCGAACCCGCGACCCCCTGCGTGACAGGCAGGTATTCTAACCAACTGAACTACCAGACCAATTTTCCAAATCTTTAAAAGATACTGACAACAGTCAGTCTAGTGGAAATTGTTACCCCCTCTCTTTTGAGGGACAGCAAAAATAATTCATTTTCTTAAATGCGCAATGGTTCTTGAAAAAAAATGTGGCTTTTTTTTTCAATGTTTACGAATACTGCTAATTATCAGTTTTTTGACTTAACAGATTTTTATCATATCCAAAGAAAGCATATATCAATTGGAATGAACACATGAGTCTAGTCATTCCTATTATCTTTGAACACTCATGCCTAGCAGCTCTAAAATAAATCTGACTGATACATATGACTCCGTATTGATAGGCTCCGGTCCCATCAACATAATTGAAGCCGCCTACCTTAAATCTCTCGGAAAGTCCGTATTGATTATTGAGGAACGAGATCATCCGGCTGGTGCATGGACTACCATTAAACACCCTAACATTCCGGAAGTAGAAATCGGATGTCATATCTGGGATGTAGATAAAGAAACATACGACTTCCTTGCTAAATTCTTTGGACTAAATCTTGTACCACTTAACCCAAGACCACGTATATATAAGCGGAAAATCAGATTTCCTTACGATTGGAAACAGAATGCCATTGGTGCCAAACAAATTATGAAGAGAATGGGTAAATTTCAGTTTGGTGCACTAAAACAAGATTTTAGAACGCCTGTCTACAGGTTATCTGTTAAGCCCTCCTTATATCTGTATCCTGAGAATGGGGCAAAAGATATCAAAGAGGCTATTCAGCGAACAATCGATAAATTCAATATTCCTATTCTTTACAAACATCAACTGGATCAGTTGATCTGTGAGGATGACAAGGCTGGAGTGAGCTTGAAACTCAGCGATGGTAAGCTCATAAAAACACAGGAATGCGTGCTCACATCCTTATCTTCAATACGGGAATTCAAAATCAACGGAAAAGACATTCAGTTTGCCTATCGCACAACGGACTATGTCCACATGCACTTACTTTTAAAAGACTACAGGATAAAACCATTTAGCTACGACCGTGTTATGGACAGTACTCTGGTTCATAGGGTAAGTGATATGACGTCTCAAGTAAAAAATGAGATTCCAGGTAATTCTGTCCTAATATGTGTCGGCATATTTGAAGCGCCTTATAAATCAATTCCTCCGGTGGAACTTGAAAATCGAGTAATGACAGAAATCAAACGGCTAAAATACATTTCTGGAGACGGAACCGTTTTGGCCAATGGTGTGAATGCGTTTACTGCCTACTACAATCAACCAAACCTCCATCATCAGATTCAAAGCGACACAAAAAACAGCATCCGTGTACTCCGTTCAACCAACTTTACTTATGGACTCTCAGCTCAATTGAATCGCTGGAAATCACTTGTCTCATAAACTCCACCGCTCCCTCAGCCAAAGCTACTCTTGAATCAATAAAACTAATTATTTAGTTTAAAAACTATCTCTTTAGTTGTTTAACTAATTTTTTAGTTATATGTTTGTGGTATGAAAGATTTAACTAAAGCCGAAGAACAGGTCATGCATATTCTTTGGGAGCTGAAAGAAGGCGTCATTAAAGACATCATCAAGGAACTACCAGACCCCAAGCCAGCTTATAATACCGTATCCACCATCGTAAGAATTCTTGAAAAAAAGGATGTGGTGAGCCACAGAGCCATTGGCAAGACTCACATTTACTTTCCATTAATCTCAAAAGAGACATATAGAGCCTACCAATCCCAAGGTTTGATGCAAAAATTCTTTGGCAATAGTCCCAAAAAACTCCTTTCCTATTTCATTGAAAAAGAAAATTTGGATGTATCTGAGTTGGATGAAATTTTAAAGATTATTCAGGATAAAAGAGAAAAAAAATGATCACGGCAATTACATCTATCATCGTTTTTGGGATGCTGTTTTTTGCTTACAAAATCCTCATAGGAAACAGTAGGCAATTTGGTTTAAATAGGCTTATCCTTTTAAGCATTCCCATACTGGCCATTCTTGCCACACAATTGGACTTTAGTTTCTTCTCAGTACCAAGCAATTCTACATATCTACTCCCGGAAGTGAAAGCCAATGTGTCTCATGAAATATCGTCAGTTGAAAATGAACACATCAATATTATTCAAACCATCTATTGGACGGGCGTGTTCATTTTTGCCGCTCTTTTCGTCTTCAAACTGCTTAAAACCGTGAGAGAAGATAGTACAAGCATAGCTGGATTTAGTTTTCTCAATAAATTCTATGTCAACGATTCTTTATCAGATGACACTAAGGAAGCCATTGTCTCCCACGAAAAACTACATGCAGATAAACTCCACTCTGTTGATATTCTTGTCCTGGAACTGATCAAAGTTGTTTTTTGGTTCAACCCACTCTACTCATTTTTTATGAAAACTGTTCGGTTAAACCATGAATTTGAAGCGGATCATTATGCTGCCAAAACCCATGAAAATTATTCAAAAATACTTGTGTCACAACAATTCAATGTCGACTATGCTTTGTTAGGACACTCGTTTAGTAAGTCAAACCTAAAACAACGTTTAATTATGATTGAAAATCAAAAAAAGTCGATAAGACTACGTCACTACCTACTATTTGTATGTCTTGCCGGAGCTTCAGTAACCGCCAATGCGTGGATTCCTGAGGTTTCAAACCAAATCAAGACAGAAACCACAGCCACATCTGCAGATGACAAAGCCAATGGTCCAAAATTCAAAGGCGGAATGGATGCCTTGATTAAATTCATGTCTGAAGAAATCAAGTATCCAAAAACCGCCGAAAAATCCGGAACTGAAGGCAAGGTTTTGGTTGCTTTTGTAGTAGCCAAAGATGGTTCTGTAAAGGATGTTTCTGTAAAGCAAGGTTCTGGAAATGCAGAGCTTGACAAGGAGGCCGTAAGGGCTGTAAAAGCCATGCCCAAATGGACTCCAGCTACCAAAGATGGCAAAGCAGTAGCAGCTGAAATGGTACTGCCAGTTGTCTTTAAACTACCAGAAGAGAAATAATCTCATCAACTTGATTTAAATTTAGCAATGAGGCGTTCCTTTTGGAGCGCCTTTTTTGCTTAAACCATTCTGGATCTTTTGATCAAGTATTGCATTAATATTTGATGATAGCCCTCATTGATATCACAAGGCACAAAGTCGATATTAAATTGACCACATCTCAGCTTAATTCTGGACATGAAATCATCCATTTGTGATTTGAAATGATCTTTAATCTGAAGTGGGTTGAGTTTGACCTTTTCACCTGTCTCCATATCTATGAAAGTATAGGGCTTATTCGAAAAATTAAAATCCTTTTCTTTTTCAAAATCCATCACATGAAACAATACCACATCATGCTTACTATGCTTGAGATGTTGCAGCGCCATATACAAATCATCTTCCCTGGCACTTTCCATCATGTCGCTGAACAACAGGACCAAGGACCTGCGATGGATTTTATCCGCTATTTCATGTAAAGCATCAACAGCATTGGTGGATTTCATATTCGGATTGTCCGAATCCAGCAGTTTATTCAACTCATCATACACCAATGCCAGATGAGACAGACTGCTCTTTGCCGGTGTATGCACCTCAACTTTATCTGAAAAGACGCTTAAACCAATGGCATCTCTTTGCTTTCTCAACAACTCAATCAATGAAGCCGCTGCATGAACCGAGAAGGTCATTTTGGATTGATTTCCCTCACCAAAATACATGGAAGATGAGCCGTCAATAATCACACGACACCTCAAATTGGTCTCCTCTTCATAGCGTTTCACAAACAACTTCTCAGTTCGTCCATACAATTTCCAGTCTATATGTTTAGTAGACTCACCCGTATTGTACAATCTATGTTCTGCGAACTCTACGGAAAATCCGTGAAAAGGACTTTTATGCAAGCCTGTAATAAATCCTTCAACGACCTGTTTAGCAAGCAGTTCAAGACTCCCAAACTTTGCAATATGTTGTTTTTCGATTGGCACAGCTTAAAGATACGCAAAGAAATGACTCTTCAATTTCCTATATTGCAAAGAAAAAACTTTGAAACATTTATTCACCCTTTCCCTTATTCTATTAGCAGCTTGTTCTTCCTCAAATTCGAAATCTGAAGACTCGAAGGAACAAACAGAAAACGCAAGCATCATAAAGCATTCAAATTTTCCAAAATCTCAGACCATTCTGGAGAGTTTTAAGCACAACTATCAAAGCATCTCTTATCCTGATGATGGACAATATTACAGTCTATCTATGACAAAAAAATTGGACGGCTATTACCTTCAAATCAATATAAATAATGATGGCCAAACAAAAATGGTTGAAGAACTTGTATACTGGAAAGATGAAGTATTTCATGATCTCAATCAATCGGATCGTTTTGTATTCAATGAAAAAAGTGGTCCGCGAGTATACACCGCCAATTTGAGTAATGAAAATGACTTTAGATCTGGGTATTTCGACATTTATCCTCAATATGGTTATGACGGCTGGTATTATGATGTGATTGATCTATTGAAAGACAACAGTGAGCTTTCCGATACTTTGTTATATGCTTATGCGAGGGCACTGGACACGAAAGTTCAGAATGAATTTACCTGCGGGCAATTTGGTTATTCCGATGGTAAAAATTGTTATGACCTCCTGAGTAAGCATGGTCAAAACGCGCTGACCGATGACTTGCTAAAACGGTTTATTGAAGAGAAATCTGAGGTTGAAGCTGCATTTAAAAAGCTGGTCAAGCAAAATCCGGATTTTCAAACCATAGTTGGGTCGATTGGCGTTAAAACATCCAATACCATTATGGATCAATATCTGGTATTGGATTATTATCAAAATCAAGAAACAGCCATGGCGCATTTTGAAGGCTGTGATTACCCAGAGTTTTTACTCTCCCATGCCAGAAATATGTTAATGAGCTGTCCGAAAGATGCGGTACTATTCACTTTTGGTGACAATGATACTTATCCAGTTTTGTACGAACAGGTAAAAAATGGCTACCGCACGGATGTGAGGGTGGTTAATTTATCGCTTGCCAATGTTCCGCGTTATATTTCAAGATTGCGAACACCGCATCTGGACGCACCAGGCATAGAGTTAAATGTCCCTAAGCGCATTTATGAAGATGACAAATATAGCGTGATTGGTTTTGCTGAAGATAATGTACAAAGTAGCTCAATTAACACGAATGAACTTGCAGAGGAGATTAGACAAACTGACTCTGCACCGAACAACCCGGAGTTCGGTATTTTTCGTAGCCGATTTTTTAAATGTGACAAAACAGACGACAAAAAAATGCTTTGGAAATATACCGATAACTACATGTACAAATCTGTTATGATGGTATATGATGCCATTGCTTCTAATCCGGAAAGAGCTTTTGTATTTAGTCCGGGAGGCACAAAAAGCATGGCAATGGGACTTCAAGACTACATCCAACAGGAAGGCATGCTTAATGTCCTAAAGACAGAAGAAGCCCCTTCATCCTCATTCCTATTCACAAATAATACGGACGTATCGTACACTAGGTTTACTGAAGACTATGAACTCAACCCCTTGCTCGCCTCTTCTGCTGAGAACCGTTTGAAATACCATTATGCCTACTCCCTTGCCTTTTTAGCGGATCAATTGATGGAAGACAACAAATTGGACAGTGCCCAAAACATGGCAGATCTTAAATTGGCTTTTGTTAAAGAACCGAAAGACCTACATATCACAGATCACATGTTTGTGCCTATTTATTTTGAGAATGACAATACTGAAAAAGCTCTGGAACTATCTACAAAGTTGATGAGTAAATTTGAATTGCTCATTGAAGAATATCTCCAAAAACCCACCAATGAGGGATATTCTTACTTAAGATCAACCGTTTCAACTGCTTTTAACCTGAGACAAACCCTGTTGGACAATGATGAATCGACTTTGGCAAATGAGCTGAAGGAAACCATCCAGTCATGGGAAAAGAGCATCCAGGCTTATCTTGAAAACGACGATAAATTACTTATTGAGTTTGAGCAAATGATGAATCACTTTACTCGCGGCGAAAATTAGTTTTAGAGAAACCGTTGTCTTTTAATTGACAATATTTTTATGACACAAAAAAACCGATGATCAATGACCATCGGTTTTTTTATAAATCGTTGATACAATGCTTACATCATTGCATCTAATTTTTCTTGATAAGCGGCTTTAGAAGCGGCTCCTACTTGCTTGTCAACAATCTCACCATTTTTGATGAACAACACCGTTGGGATATTTCTAACACCAAACTTTGCCGAAATCGATGGGTTCTTATCAACGTCCACTTTTCCAATTACTGCTTTACCATCGTAGTCTCCGTGAAGTTCATCAATGATTGGTCCTACCATTCTACAAGGTCCACACCACTGTGCCCAAAAATCTACCACTACTGGTTTATCTGATTGCATTGCTAATTCTTCAAAATTAGCATCTGTAAATTCAACTGCCATTTGTATTATTTTTAATTATTGATTCTAAATTACTGTATTATTCCTTAGTCAAAAAATCTGCCATCGTTAATTTCATGCCAATTTGACATCATATTGAGACAGAAATGGTAATTCTAAGCGCTTTTAGACAGGTTTTTGGGCTTCAGAAACATCTAAATCACTGCCATTCGGTCTATTCCTTGATCACATTCCCAGATTTATCAATGTAATATGCCTTGCCATCATCTGAATCTTTAACTCTGGCTTTGCCTTCATCAAATTCGTACGCACTTGCATATTTAATAGGAAGAACCAGTTCTCCCTCATTATTGACATAACCATACTGATCATTTAATCTCACTTTGTGAAGACCTTCTTTATCATTTGGGTCAATCTGATCGTAGGCAGGCTTAATAAACACACCTGTTGCCATATTGAACATACCTTCGAGGGTATTATCGTCTATAAAAGGCTGGCTGTAACGCACCTTTATCCAGTTGTCGCTTACATTAGTTTTTGAGATGAGGCTATAAATTGGTTGCAACACCGTTTCTCCTTTTTCGTCGTGCTCCCCACTTGTTTACTAATCAGTTTGTACACCTTGATGTACTTCTGATTCATCGCTTTAATCAGAAAAAAGTCGGGTTGCAATACCCACTCCCCTGCCTCATTGGCCAAACCGAAATCTCTATCTGAACGCCCTTTTGATTGAGCCATGGCAAAGAGTTTGTTCGGGGTATGATACAGCGTTGGGTAGTCTCGCTCATCTTCTTCTACAAAGACGTTATATTCCATCTCAATGGCCATGGCGTCATCAAACTTTGTCTCAAGTACAAAATTGCCTGATCGATCAATCATTCCCCATTTCCCGTCAACAGAAACAGGTGCATACGCTCCCAAAAACTCGTCGGCATTGTCGTACTCACCATCCAGGACCTTTTCACCCTGGGGATTGATGAAGTATGCACGCCCATTTTGATCTATTACAGGCGCCAATCCATTGGAAAAATTTCCTGCATACCGATAATCCATGGCAATCACCGTATCACCTTCAACATTAATATATCCATACAAGTCTCGGTTATTCTTTCTCCTATTCCTATTAATCGTCCAACTACCAGATTTAATCTTATCATTCACTATTGGCATTAAACCATCATTGAAATTGTAGTTGTTTTGTAACACGGTTGGAATCACTAGTTCACCCTTAGAATTCATGTAACCATATAATCCTTTTTTCTCTGTTTGTACCCAAACCATGCCATTCACAAAATTGCCCGTTTTGACGTATTCGAAATCACCCAATTGGTTGCCTTCAGAATCTATAAAGGTGTACAGGAAGTCATTCTCGTGAGACTTGCCCACTTTGGCATAACCACCAATAAATCCTTCAATTTTGTCAAACGCCTTTCCCGGAAAAGCATTCTCACCTTCAGGTGTCACAAACTCATATTGTCCATCTTCATTTCGCCATTTAGAAGCTTCAATTTGAGACAAGTCCAACGACATGATTTCTTTTTCCTCCTCTTCTTCGATGACCTCTTCTTCAATGGCTTCCGATTCATCTGTAGGTTCTAGACTGTCCTTGGTTTCTTTTTTATCTTCCCCACATGAATGGATGAATGCACTGAATGCCAGAACAGTCAGTAATTTAATGTGTGTTTTCATAGCAGTAGTTAGGTTAAAAAATAGTGTATTCTATGCCATCCACTTTCTCCAAATCAGCCATTAATTCATTACTTAGACTGACTCGTTTAGTTCGTGATGGCAGGTTGACCGATATTTTTTCAAGATTATCGTAGACTTTAAATTTCAGTTGATGACTGCCTTCATGTTGTGATAGAATGTCGTTGATTTCATCAATCAAAGCTGGTTCAACTGCACTGGATGCAATTGAAAGACTAATTCCCTGAGCTTTTTTGTCTCTGATATCGTTTAGAAGTTCTAAAGTGTGAATTTTGAATTCGTATTCATTTTCACGATACTTTCTGGCCTGAACTTTTCCACTGGCGTAGATGAAGTTTCCTATGCTTAAAAAGTGCTTCATCTTGAGGTAGTCTTCTCCAAACAAAAAGTACTTGGCACTGCCTGAATAGTCCTCCAATTCAAATGAACCAAACGGGGTGCCTTTTCGTGTCATTCTGTGGTCCGCCACAGTCATGATACCGGCGAATTTAATCTCTCGACCTCTGAAACGCTCTAACTGAGTGGTGTTGGCAACTGAACCTGTACAAAAATGTTTGATCTCTAGTTTGAAATCGTCCAAGGGGTGACCAGAAATGTAGATTCCAATCATTTCCTTTTCGCGAGATAATTTCTCCAGATTAGTCCATTCTTCGCAAGGCGGAATTTTTGGTTCCGGAATTTCTACTCCCGATTCTTCTCCGAACATGGATACCTGGCTTGAATCTGAAGATCCCTGAACACTGTTTCCATATTTGATGGATTTTTCCAAAACTGTTGAGTTACCATCCATGGCAAAATACTGGGCTCTGTGCACGGTTGAGAAGGAATCGAACCCACCAGAGAGCGCCATGCTTTCCATCGCTTTTTTATTCGCAGCTCTTAAATCGATTCTTGACGTCAGATCGAAGATAGAGGAATATGGTCCGTTTTTTTGTCGTTCTTTCACAATTGCTTCAACTGCTCCTGCTCCCACTCCCTTGATGGCACCCAGTCCGAATCGAATTTCGCCTTTGGCATTTACGGTGAACTTGTAGTTAGATTCATTGACGTCTGGTCCCAATACTGGCGTCCCCATTCTACGACATTCCTCCATGAAGAAAGTCACGGATTTAATATCGTTCATGTTGTTACTCAGTACGGAAGCCATGTATTCTGCCGGATAATGCGCCTTGAGGTAAGCCGTTTGGAATGCCACCCAGGCGTAACACGTAGAATGTGATTTATTGAAGGCATAGGCCGCAAATGCCTCCCAATCTTTCCAAACCTTTTCAAGCACTTTAGGGTCATGACCTCTCTCCTTTCCGCCATTGACGAATTTGGGTTTTAAGGTTGCCAGAAGTGCAAAAATTTTCTTACCCATGGCTTTTCTCAAAACATCTGCCTCACCCTTGGTAAATCCTGCTAATTTCTGACTCAACAGCATCACCTGCTCCTGGTAAACCGTAATTCCATAAGTCTCTTCAAGGTACTCCTCCATTCCCTCTAGGTCGTAATGGATTTCTTCTAAGCCGTGTTTACGTTTAACAAACGATGGTATGTATTCGAGTGGTCCCGGACGATACAGCGCGTTCATCGCAATTAAATCTGCGAAAACTGTTGGCTTTAATTCTTTAAGGTATTTCTGCATACCCGTGGATTCGTATTGGAACACACCAACCGTTTCTCCTCTTTGGAACAATTCGTAGGTTTTGACATCATCCAAAGGAATTTTATCAGGATCAATCTCAATACCATGACGCTCCTTAATAATGGCAACGGCATCCTTAATTAGTGTCAACGTTTTCAAGCCCAGGAAATCCATCTTGAGCAAGCCGGCATTCTCAACTACCGAGTTATCGAATTGTGTGCACCATAAATTGGCGTCTTTAGAAACAGCCACCGGAATGTGTTCTCGTATATCGCTAGGGGTGATAATGACACCACATGCGTGAATCCCTGTATTTCTTACGGAACCTTCCAGCATATGAGCCTGACGAACAGTTTCACCTTCTAAATCTCGTTTTTTGTAAATGGCTTTTAACTCATTGGCCAGAGTCATCTGCTCTGCGTTGAGTTTTTCAGACAATTGATCTTCTGTTAATCCAAAAAGTTTCTTGAGTTTGATGTCCGGAATCAACTTGGCAATTCTGTCCGTATCTGGTAGAGGCAAATCCAAAACCCTTCCTGTATCACGAATAGACGACTTGGCTGCCATGGTACCGTAGGTTATAATTTGTGCCACCTGACTGGCGCCATATTTGTCGATCACGTAATCAATGACGCGCCCTCTACCTTCATCATCAAAATCGATATCAATATCAGGAAGGGACACCCTATCAGGATTCAGGAAACGCTCAAAAAGTAAATCGTACTTGATGGGATCGATATTGGTAATTCCTAAACAGTAGGCCACTGCACTTCCGGCAGCCGATCCCCTACCTGGTCCAACTGACACGTTCATTCTTCTGGCTTCAGCAATGAAATCCCATACAATCAAAAAATAACCTGGATATCCAGTATTTTCTATTGTTGCCAATTCAAAATCGAGTCGTTCTGTGATTTCATCGGTAATTTCCTCATAACGATCTTTGGCACCTTCGTAAGTCAGATGTCTCAAATAAGCGTTCTCCCCTCTTTTTCCACCATCTTTTTGATCGTCTTCATGCACAAATTGTTCGGGGATGTCAAATGCCGGAAGCAACACATCCTGAGCCAAATCAAAGACCTCAACCTTATCTACAATTTCATTGGTATTGACAATGGCTTCAGGCAAATCCTTGAACAACTCCTTCATCTCTTTCTGAGATTTGAAGTAATAACTGTCGTTCGGGAAACCAAATCTAAAACCTCTTCCCTTTCCTATTGGTGTACTTTTCTTTTCACCTTCTTTGACACAGAGTAAAATGTCGTGGGCATTCGAATCAGACTTATCCAGATAGAAAGTATCGTTGGCGGCTATGTATTTGACATCATGCTTTTTGCAAAATTTGAGCAGGGTTCTATTGACAATCTCATCTTCCTCAATGCCATGGCGGCACAATTCGGCGTAAAAATCATCTCCAAAGTGCTCTTTCCACCATAAAAATGCTTTTTCTGCCTGCTCTTCACCAACGTTCAATATCAAATTCGGAATCTCTCCCATGTGACCACCTGTGAGGACAATCAAATCTCCTTTAAGGGATAAAATCAATTCTTTGTCCACGCGGGGCACATAGTAGTAGCCATCAATATAACCTTGAGAAGATAATTTAGCCAGGTTATGGTATCCGCGCTTGTTCTTGGCTAGAAAAGGTACTCTAAATCCATTATCTTTAAAAGACTTGTCTGTATGGTTTCTACAGACATTCAGCTCACACCCCAAGATGGGTTTCACCTCTTTGACATCCAGTACTCTGCCTTCTTCTTCCGCTTTTTCGAGTTTGTCCTTAACACCTTTGTTGTGCTTTAGAGCAGCTTTTACAAAATGAAATGCAGCCATCATGTTTCCCAAATCCGTCAGTGCAACAGCAGGCATACCATATTCCGCTGCCTTGTTAACGAGCCCTCCAATTTCGGTTGTAGATTGTAAGATTGAGTACTGAGAATGGTTGTGCAAATGAGAAAAACTTACCTTTTTGAGGTCTTTTAGATTTTTGGAAACATCTCCGGCATCAACAACAGAATCCAGCGCGGTCTTGAGTTTCGCACTTTCTTCTTTGAGATTTTGGTGTTGAAGACCAATGAGGTCTATTGTGGAAGGATTGGCTTCAATGAAATCCTTAAAAAACTGCTCATCTACCTCCAATTCAGACTGAGTGAAAATACGGAGTCGGATTAATTCAAGGAAACATCTTGTAGTCGCTTCAACATCTGCTGTAGCGTTGTGAGCTTCAGAAAAAGGAACCTTGAATAAAAACTCGTGAAGTTCTGTTAGCGTTGGTAATTTAAATTTTCCTCCACGTCCACCTGGAATCTTACACAAACTGGCGGTTGTTTCAGTACATGTGTCCAATACAGGTTTATCAAGCAAATCTGACTCAACACCTAATCGATAGAGCTCACAGCCTACTACTTTGACATCAAAATCCAGGTTTTGACCAACAATAAATTTGGTTTTCCCGAGCACTTCAATGAATTGCTCCATCACCTCTGCAAGTGGCTTTCCTTGTTGTTTGGCCAATTCTGTGGAGATTCCATGTATTTTTTCCGATTGGAATGGGATATCAAACCCTTCAGGTTGTACCAGAAAATCTCCATGCTCCAGACACACGCCTTTGGCATCATGCAATTGCCAGGCAATCTGGATACAACGGGGCCAGTTATCCGTATCCGTTATTGGGGCTTTGTAGTCTCTTGGAAGACCGGTAGTTTCAGTATCAAATATTAGGAACATAAACGCGTCAGAAATTCTTAGATAAAATTAATCAATTTAGTCGTGTGATGCCTGACAATGTTAATAAGTTGTGCATCAATTTTAAATTTAGAATCCCCTCGAAATGTCGTAGTTTTGCACACATATTCAAGTTCTAATTTGTAAAGAATGGCAAGTGTTAAAAAGGACAACCGTTTAATTAAAAGACTTCACAAGCATGTTTGGGAAGCAGTTCTCAAGTACAACATGATCTCTGATGGAGATTTGATTATGGTATGTTTATCGGGAGGAAAAGACAGCTATACCATGTTGGATATGCTCAGGTATATTCAATTGTCTGGCGACATGTCATTTGAGATCATTGCCGTCAATTTGGATCAAAAACAACCCGGATTTCCAGAGCACATTTTACCCGAATACTTGCAAAAAATTGGCGTGAAATATGAAATCGTTGAAAAAGACACGTACAGCATTGTGAAAGACAAAATTCCTGAAGGCAAAACCATGTGCAGCTTGTGTTCAAGATTGAGACGCGGGAATTTGTATACCACAGCTGAGCGTCTTGGCGCAAACAAGCTGGCCTTAGGGCATCACAAAAACGATATTCTTGAAACACTCTTTCTCAATTTGTTTTACAGTGGCCGATTAGAAACCATGCCTCCAAAATACCTCACGGACAATAAAAAACATGTCGTAATTCGTCCATTGGCGCATTGTGAAGAATCGGATATTGCTAAATTTTCTGAGATGCAGGATTATCCTATTATTCCATGTACACTTTGTGGCTCGCAGGAAGGATTGCAAAGACAAGCGGTTAAGGAATTGCTCAACTCATGGAACAACAAATATCCTGGTCGTTTGGAAAGTATGTTCACAGCTATGCAGAATGTGCGTCCAACCCACCTCTTGGATTCTGAATTGAATGATTTTACGAATTTGGAAAAGGATCAGATAGTTCCTGAATTAATCAAAGCCTAAGGTATGATTCCATCTGCCGAAGAGTTGAAACTTGCACATGAGCAAATCCAAGCATTTGTTCATAATACACCAGTACTCACTTCTTCAAGTATCAATAAATTATACGGCAACGATTTGTTTTTCAAATGTGAGAACTTTCAGAAGATGGGTGCTTTTAAAATGCGCGGTGCGCTCAATGCCTTAACGAATCTTGATGACGAACAAAAGTCAAAAGGTGTTGTCACTCATTCCTCTGGAAATTTTGCTCAGGCGCTGTCTCTTGCCGCCAAATCGCTTGGTATAAAAGCTTACATTGTGATGCCAGAATCTGCACCAGAAATTAAAAAAAGAGCGGTTGCGGGTTATGGTGGCATTATTTCCATTTGCGCATCTACAATTGAAGCCAGAGAACAAGCTGCCAATCATATTGTGAAGAATCAAGGTGCTACTTTTATTCATCCGTCAGACAATATAGATGTCATTATCGGTCAGGGAACAGCTGCAAAGGAACTTTTGGAAGTCCACCCCAATTTACATGCAATTTTCACCCCGGTTGGTGGGGGTGGATTAATAGGTGGGACTGCTCTGGCATGTCACTACAGTAACGATGACGTGCTCTGTTTTGGCGGAGAACCAAAGAATGCAGATGACGCCAAACGGTCTCTTGAAGCTGGACACATCATAAAACCTGAATCGCCAAATACGGTGGCAGATGGACTTAAAACCTATTTAGGGGAGCACAATTTCCCCATTATCCGGAAGTTGGTAGAAGACATTTTTTTGGTCGAAGAAACTGAGATCATTTGTGCCATGCGCGACATTTGGGAGCGCATGAAAATGATAGTTGAACCGAGCAGTGCAGTGGCACTGGCAGCAGTAAAAAAATCAGGAATCAGGAATCAAAAAATCGGAGTCATTATTTCTGGCGGCAACGTTGACCTTAACACATTACCTTTCTAGCGGATCACGATTCGTTTGGTAAGCCTTTTATGGTCTTTGGTGTCAATCACCATAAGGTAGGCAGATGAAGGCAGATTGAGGTTAAAATGATCTGCTGGTCTCAATGTCTGCACAAGTTTTCCTGACAGATTAAATATCCTGATCGTGCCAATGTCCTCCACCAAAAGTCCTTCAAGTCTGAAGCTACCATTTGATGGATTCGGATACACCAGAACCGTTGGTTGAACGGGCTCTTTAACTCCTGTGAAAATGTCTCCCAACAAAACTTGTTTCATCAAAACAGGCGTTCTATCAGCTGCATCAAACATACTTTTAAAATGATCAATTTCCGGAGAAGAATGAGAAAACATCTCAGACATCCACGCTGGTGGAGCCGTCTGATAGTAAGTTCTACAAATTACATTCAAATCTCCGGTATATCCATTTAATGGAATGTGGTAATTGATTAGATCAGCACCGCTTCCGGTTGATGCATTGTTAAAATTGACATCATTTGCAGCTGTACCTTCAATTCTAACAGTATCATATGCAGTGTGCGTTGTGGAAAATCCTTTTGGTGGAATTCTGTTGTCCTTAAAAACCTGAAACCCTCTCTCCAATATGGTCGTCTTATTCAATCCAACATCCCCAAAGACCATTTCGTAAATCTGAATTTGATGTGGTTCGTTAATCATATCATAATGCGGTTCATAGTTTGTGTCATGCCCATTTACTTCAAAGGTATTATCCCATGTGCCGGATTGAAATAAAGTGTCTCCAACAGAATCCATTACTACGAACTGCACAAACATGCGCCTGCTGGGATAGCCCGAAGGCAATTTATGTCCAGCCAGATTCTCGATTTCTACCTCATAAAATGCCGTATCCAATGTTCTTAAAGTTTCCACACAGCTTAGATTTTGAGAACTATCCTGCAGCAAATCCAGTGACTGCTCTATACTTGCATCAAACTGATCAGTTGTTGCGTTAAGGTCCAAAGTATCCGTATTCAATTTCATCAATTCCAGCATGAAAGCATTCGCTCCAACAAAAGTGTGCTTTGAAAATGGGGATCGTTTGTTTAAAAACGTATGGTCTGAGGACAACCAAACAGAATCAGTCGTAGAGGGCATGTGGCAATCCTGGCAAGTTTTACCTCCAATTGTACTATACACAGAGTTCAACCATTCATGGTATGTGGCCTGTTCAATGAATTCATCTCCAGTATAATTTCCTGTCAGGTCGCTCGTTGGTGTGATCAGAGTATGACATGAGGCACATGCTACCGACTCGCTCATATGCGTGCCTTCTTGTGCATCAAATCCTGTGATACTTAACATAGGAGCAGAAAATGGATTAGGATATTGTCCCCAAATAATGTGATTGGTGTCATAAGTGATTTTTCCAGAAAAGGTCTGTCCAATATTCTGAGGAGAAATTTGATGACATGCTGAGCACGACACACCATCGAGGGCAATAGAATCGCTAATCATATCATTAATTCCATAATTCATTGCGCCATTGTGAATGGCGTCAAAATGTCCGAGAGGTGCGTGGCAAGAAGTACAATTGGTTTCAATTTGGGTTTGATGTCCCGGGTTCACAAGAACTTCATGACTAACTTTTGCTCTCCAAAAAGGGTCTTTTGCAGAATTAGCCATCATACTGGGTGCCCAATCATCTATAACATTGATATCATTCCCCTGATTGTCCACACTTGCCTGTTGTGCAGGATCACTTCCATGACAGCTCACACATTTTCCAGATCCCGCGAAAAGGGTATTGACATCATTAGGAAATGATTTGTGCACATAATGGGACTCAGGTTTCACATCCGAAACGATAATCTCGGGCCAGGCCAGCACAGTGAAACTACATACCATCAAGCCAAGGAGGATATATCTGATCTGATTCGTCATTCGGCCTATTGTTTGACAAAGCTCCCATAAAAGACCTGTTGATCTTTAAGCCCTTTCAATGCGTACCATCCTGAAGGTAAATCGTCAATTGATACAGAACGGTCAACTTGGGCTGCTGACTTAACAAGCCGACCTTCCAGGTTATAAATTTTAAACTGTTGGAAGCTTTCATCGAAATGAATGGACTCCTTAGCTGGATTAGGATATACAAGTAACTCATCGAATTTAATGTATTCAACACTTGTTGGGTCAGGACACATTTTAACAATTTTTCCTGCTGTGGTAAAACCGCCACTTAAAAGATAGATACAACCATTTGGTCCCTGTAAAATATCTACCAGACTCGTCAATTGAGCGTCTGTAATGGATTGAGAAGAAAAGGTGGTATCATAAACAGGCGCATTTCCCAGTTCTATATCTCGAATACTGCCATCCGTAAATGTGGCCACTAACATATGGTTAGTGAATTCTGGCATTAAAGTATGGTCATAAAATATCACCCCTGTAACAGAAGGCAATGAGGACACTAAAGATCCGAAAGTTGAAATGGGAGCTGTGAGTCCGGGAGTGGCACACGATCCTGTGTAATCTACCGTTCCTTCACACAAGGGCCAACCGTAGTCATGAGCTGGGGAAATCTGATTGACCTCATCCATGGTGTTTTGACCATTTTCTGTGGCGTACAAAGAGTCATTTAAAAAACTGAAAGTAAAGTCAAAACTATTTCTTAAACCATACGCCCAGATTCGATCATCATTTCCATTCAAGGGATCTCCATCATCATAAAAAGGGTTGTTGTTGGGAATACTCCCGCTTTTATGAATTCGCAATATTTTGCCCCATGGATTGGACAAATCTGTGGCGTTGGCTTCAACCCCTCGGTCTCCGATACTGACGTACAAATAATCCGGATCTCCGGGTCTAAAATGAATGTTACCTCCGGAATGCTTTCCTGCGGGATTCGGGTCATCAATATCCAGAATAATGGTTGGGTTGACACCTGTATCTGCCTGAACTTCAAACCTTACAATTCTAATCTTAGCCGGACTCTTGTGATTATAAAAGGTATAGAGGTAATGATTGCTATTGAAATCAGGATCTAACTCTACTCCAAGCACTCCCCTCTCATAAAATGTCTCAACCGAGTCCGTAAAATCCCAAATTTGTCCCAGAGTGACACCATTGGTATCAATCACCTCTACAGTAGCCATAGCAGACGGGACGGCTCCGGCACCTCCTTTCATACTCACGTAAAACTTAGCGTCATCATCCATGGTAAATGCCACAGGAAATGCCAAATTGGTTTTAACATCCGAATAAATGTATTGCGACAAACCAATGTGAGTTTGCAAAAGCAGACAAAACACCATGCAAGGGTAAATCAAAAGTTTCATAAAATTTTGATAAAGATACGGCATTCCTTATTTTAGAGTGATGTCCATTTTAAAGTCCATACTGTCTTTTGCTCTCATAGTGTTTGTTCTCCCCACTATTTCTGCAAGAAGTGACGACACCATCAAAGTTCATTTTTTGTATGGTTCCAAGCCTGCCAAAGGACATAAACATCATGAAGGCAAATGGTTTGGAGGCATTCATGGAGGACATGTCACCATTGAAATAGACGGCAGGGCATATGGCTTTGGTCCTGCGGGCAGGTTCCATATTATAGGTCACCGTAAAACTTGTCATAGCAGCTTCACAAGTGCAAGTACAGAAAATTGGGAGCGAGACACATCAGGTATGACTTATACCAGTTTTGTGATACCGGTTGATTCAATCACAAAACAAGACATGTTAAGAACTTTAAAATCATATGTGGACCAAACGCCCTATGATTATGCATTCATAGGCATGCGCTGTGCTGCAGCATCTGGAGATGTTTTAGGCAGACATGGTATCATAAAGAAACGATCCAGGAAGGGCAATACTTATAAATTTTTCTATCCTAAAAAATTGAGGAAACATTTATTTAAATTGGCCAAGGAAAACGGTTGGAGAATCGATCGAAACAAAGGGAAGTCGAGTCGAAAATGGGAAAAAGATCCTAAAAAATACAGGATACAGTGAGATTCTTCAGTAAAACCTTGTGTCCTCAGGAATAAAATCAGATATTTGCGCCCCTGTTCCAAGAATTGGACAGATTTAACTATTAATGATCAGGGTTTCGTACCCTTTAACTATTAATCAATTATGGCAACTAAAATTAGATTGCAAAGACACGGTAAAAAAGGAAAACCATTTTACCACGTTGTAGCGGCAGATGCCCGCGCAAAAAGAGACGGTAAGTTCATTGAGAAAATCGGTACTTACAATCCTAACACCAACCCAGCGACTATCAACTTAAACTTTGACAGAGCTTTGGATTGGGTTAAAAAAGGTGCACAGCCAACAGACACTGCCAAGGCTATTTTGTCTTACGAAGGTGTGTTGATGAAAAATCACCTGGATAAAGGTGTGGCTAAAGGTGCATTAAAGCAAGCTGATGCTGATAAGAAATTTGAAGCATGGAAAGCAGAAAAAGCGGCAAAAATTCAAGCTAAAGTTGACGGATTGTCTGCTGCTGCTCAAAAAGAAGCTGCTGATAGATTGGCTGCTGAGAAGGCTGTAAATGAAGCCAGAGCTGCTGAGTTGGCTGCTAAGAATTCTCCATTAGTGGAAGAAGTTGAAGCACCAGTAGAAGAAGCTGCTAGCGAAGAAACTGCTGCTGAGACAACAGAAGAGGCTCCAGTTGCAGAAGCTGCTACAGAAGAAGTAGTAGAAGCTCCAGCTGCAGAAGAAGCGCCAGAAGAACCTGCTAAGGAAGAGGCACCTGCTGAAGAAGCGCCTGCTACTGAGGCTGCTGAAGAAGCACCGAAAGCAGAAGCTGAAGAAGCCGCTGCAGAAGAAGGTGACAAAAAAGAAGAATAAGATTTATATCTATATTATAGAAACCCTGGTACCTTTGTTGGCATCAGGGTTTTTTATTGTCTTCTCCGTCCGACGGAGCCTAAAGTGAAGGACTATGAACGACCTAACACATATTGGATACATTACAAAACCTCATGGTTACAAAGGCGCTGTTAAACTCAAGTGTATTTTAAGCGATTGGATGCCACTATTGGAGCTGGATATACTCATGCTAGAGGTCAATGGCTCGTCTGTACCATTTTTTATAGAAAACATCACACATCAAGCCAATGACATGCTGATTGTTAAGTTTGAAGACGTGGATGACGAGCAAAGTGCCAAGAACTTAAAAAGCACCTCCGTATTTGTCTCTGGTGATATTATTCATGAAGAAGATGAGGCACATCCCTGGACCAACTTCTTGATTATCTCAGCTGAAGATGGACAAACAATTGGCTCTATTGAAGAAGTGATTGACATTCCCAATAACCTACTAGCCATGTTGATCATTGATGAGGAAGAAATCATGTTACCGCTGCATGACGAGCTCATTCAAACTGTGGACGAGACGAACAAAACCATTACAACCATCATTCCCGATGGTCTGTTAAATCTGAACGATTAAGGTGGGCAAGCCTTTTCATTTTAAACAGTTTTCCATACTTCAGGACAACGCGAACATGAAGGTGGGCACAGATGCTGTTTTATTGGGCGCCATGGCGCATCATCCCAATCCAAAAAGGATTCTGGATATTGGCACAGGAACGGGGATTATTGGACTGATGCTGGCTCAGAGGTATCCAGAGGCCCAAATAGATCTACTCGAAAAAGACATACCTGCTTTTAAAGAAGCCAAACTTAATGCTCTCAACAGTCCGTTTGATGATCGAGTACATGTCATACAAGGAGATTTTGAGTCGATAGAGCTTATAAACAAATACGACCTCATAGTCTCTAACCCTCCCTATCATCTAGAAGACTTTGTCTCTTCCAATGAAAAAAAGCGTATCAGTAGATCGAGTGATGCCCTCCATCCTGAAATCTTCTTTTCAAAGTCTATTGAACATTTAAATGAGAATGGAAGTTTGTGGTTCATAAGCCCTTTGCCATATTTTGAGATATGTAAGACATATGTTGCCAATCTTCAGCATCAGATCAACATCATTCCAAAAAGAAACAAACCGGTGAACAGAATTGTATCTTGTTGGTCCGAAAAGCAAGGCAAAACCAAACAAGAAGATTTCATCCTACGACAGGAAAATAATATCTACTCAGAAGCCTATCAAAAGCTGACCAAAGAATTTCATCCACATTATTAATAGGAATATTTCGTAACTTTCTATCATGAAATGGATTCTGCTTTTTTTGATGATCATTGTTTCGGTTCATGCTGAAGCCCAAAAAAAGATCAGGATTAATGCCAAAAAAAACATCTCTGGTTTGGAAAAAATGGAGATCGTTATCAATGGAAACAGTTATTTCATCGACACGCTCTACAACACAATCATACTTCCCCAAGAACATCAATTTGACACCTTAGAGATCAATCCTGGAGGCATCAAGGTACTCTGCAATTTTGAAAATGATTCGTCGTACACACTCATTGGAGCATGCTGTGCCAGTACCGATATTGTGCCCTCATGGAAATGCCCCGATTCAACCATTGAAAATATTGAGGAACTATCTGATGAAGCATTCTACGAACAACATGAGGCTAACAAGCAACATATGATGGACAGACCACAAATCACTTTTAAGATCGAAAATGGTTCATCCAAAGACTCTATTTATGCCTGGTATGCAGACCATGCCTCATTTCCATCATTCAAATTGATTGACGAAGAAGGTTGGCAATATGGCTCACCTATAAAAGGTTTTTACTGGAGCAATATTAGCTTCTTTGAATTTTTCAAATCGACTAGAGATTTTAAAGCACTCAATACCAAACACCCTGATGGCACAATTCACTGGATGATGAATGAGCAAGGGATTGTAGAAGATGTATATCCAGACTATGACCAAGACGAGTCTCTAGGTACGATTGCAACCAGATTATTCGGAAATAACCACTACACCATTACCTACGACCTCCTTACCAAACAAATCACACTCACCAAAGACGACTAATACAATTTCGCCTCCACTTCTTTCTCATTAAACTTAATGCCAAAAGTCTCCAATTCTTTCAATACTGGTAGGTAAATTTCCTTTTCAATTGGTAAACGTACTCCTGTTAATTTGATGGTACCGTTTAAGATCATTTTGGCGCAAATGGCAACTGGTAAACCAACGGTATCACTCATGGCTGTGTACACATCATCCTGACCAATGTATACCATAGAAGAATGAATCTCTTTAAGTCCGTCGGACACTCTATACACAAATCGGTGCCACATCACAATCATATCCTTGTCATCATCTTTTAACGACCATTTTTCTTCCAGAATCTTCTGTAAAATCTGAGCTGGTGTGGCATTCTTTAAGCCCACTTTTCTCTCGCTAAATAGCCCCAACCATTCTAGTTTATCGTAGATCGGATCATCCTGGTCGATTTTCAGTTGGTACCTCAATTTCAGCTCCACAGAATCATGTCGACTGTAAGCCAAAAATGCATTGGTGAATTCACGATAGCTCATGTTTTCCGAATCCTCAATAGTGTAGCTATCATCGGTCATTCCCAGCTGAACAAGATAATTCCAGGCTCTGCAAAAACCAACTCGTCTGAAAGTTCCTCTGTAGATGGTCGGAATGTCTTCAAGTCCATAAACATCTCTATATTTCAGTGAATCCCGATTGGCATAGCCTTCAAATTTGCCATACCCATCAATTTCAATGATCTCCGTTCTCCTAAATAATTTGTGATAAGGAATGTATTTATACTGTCCTTCCTGAATGAACTTAGCAGCCCCTCCTTGTCCGGCCAACACCACATTTCTTGGATTCCAGGTAAATTTATAATTCCATGGATTGTCGTCACTTTCCGGTGCAATAAGTCCACCAGTAAAAGACTCAAAAGCCAACATCTCTCCATTTTGATCGTCTATTTCATCCAAAATTTTCTTGGCAGATAAATGATCAATTCCCGGATCCACTCCAATCTCGTTGAGGAGAATAACTCCTGCCTCCTTCGCGGCCTCATCCAAGGCCTTCATCTCTTCAGAAATATAGGATGGTGTAATGATGGGGATACGTTTTTCTATGCACTCTTTGGCCACTTCAATGTGGAATCTTGCTGGCAACATGGACACCACTAAATCCACATTCAGAAGTGCTTTACTTCTTTGTACTTCATCCAAAGCGTTCAATTCAAAAGCTTCCCCATGAGCACTCCCGTTCACCTTACTTTTGGCCAAATCCAGGTTCATGTCTCCTACACTCACTTTCCATCCTTCTGCCTCAGCATGATCCAATAAATATTTAATCAATGATGATGACGATCTACCCGCTCCGATTACCAGAATATTTTTCATACGACTAAATTATACTTAGATTTTAAACAGTATGTGGCTTCAGACCTATTTTTTTTAACAGTCGAATGGAAGTCCTAACATAGTCGCGTTTTTTAAATTACTTTTGAACCATGCGAAAAAAGACCTATCTGTTTGCCTTCATTTCAATGGCTATAGCGATCTCATTGGGTGCGCTTGGTGCACACGCTTTGAAGAAGGAATTGACACCTGACCAGCTGGACAGTTTTAAGACTGGTGTGTTTTATCAAATTGTGCATGCTTTGGCCTTGATTGGCTTGGTAGGACTGCCTAAAATGGTGAACAGTAAACGCATCAAGTTGGGCTTGAATTTCCTCAAAATCGGTCCTTTGATATTTTCCGGATCGATCTATTTACTCGCGTGTAAAGATATGATAGGTTTAGGAAGTATTTCAAAGGTCTTAGGTCCAATCACTCCAATCGGTGGACTCATCATGATTGCGGGTTGGGTGGTTTTAGCAGCTGTTTTCATTAAAATGGATCACAAAAATGAATAAGTACGATTTATTTAAGGAAAAAATGGCGGAGATCGCTGATTTGAGAAACGCTGTGGCGGTTCTCAATTGGGATCAGGAGACTTATATGCCTCTGAAAGGAACTGGAATGAGAGCCAGACAAATTGCGACCTTATCATCCCTTTCTCACGAAAAATTCACGACTCAGGAACTGTTTGATTTGACTGCAGAATTACTTGACTCCGCGGACCTATCTGAGATACAAATGATCAACGTTAAAAAGACAAAACAAGATCTTGATAAACTCAGAAAATTCGATTCCAGCTTCATCAAACAACAGTCTTTAGCCATTTCAAAATCGTTTGTGGATTGGAACAAGGCCAAAGACGAAGACAACTTTAAACTATTCGAATCCAGTTTAGCAGAACTTATCGCACTCAAAAAAGAAGAGGCTGACATATCTGGGTATCAGGACCACCCATATGATGCCTTACTGGACACTTACGAACCACAGATGACCTGTGCTAAATTAGATATTATTTTTGGTGGACTGAAGCCAGAATTATCGCAATTATTGAATAAAATAGCTCAAGCCCCTCAAATTGATGATGCCTTCTTGTTCGACCAATATGATATTGATCGGCAATGGCAATTTGGACTGACCGTACTCAAAAACCTGGGCTATGACTTTGATGCAGGTCGACAAGACAAATCCTCGCACCCATTTACTACCAGTTTTTCATCAGAAGATGTGCGCATTACCACACGTGTGAATGAACATGATTTTGCAGAGATGTTGTGGAGTAGCATTCATGAAGGCGGTCATGCTATCTATGAACAAGGTCTTCCAGCGGATCAATATGGTCTTCCAGCCGGACAGTATTTATCACTGTCTATTCACGAATCACAGTCAAGATTGTACGAAAATAATCTTGGACGTTCAAAGGCTTTCTGGGAGTACCACTTCCCTATTCTGCAAAATAATTTTAGTCAATTTAAGTCTCTTGACATAAACAGTTTCTACAAAGCCATCAATACCGTTAAACCATCATTGATCAGGACCAATGCCGACGAGTTGAGCTATCATTTTCATGTCATAATCAGGTATGAAATAGAGCGAGCCATCATGAGTGGAGAAGTTGACGCCAAAGACCTACCTGAGTTATGGAATAGTAAATATGACGCTTATCTGGGCATCAAACCTAACTCAGATAAAGTAGGTGTTTTACAAGACATTCACTGGTCACATGGCAGTTTCGGCTACTTTCCTACATATTCGTTAGGCAGTTTGTATGCTGCTCAGTTTATGGCGCAATATAAGTCTGACCATGAAAATGCTGAGGAGCAATTTAGATCTGGTGATTACGCGTTAATTAAAAAATGGTTGAACCAACACATTCACAGCAAAGGAAAAACGCTGTCTTCGGAAGAGTTATGTGAAGAATTAACTGGTTCCGGACTGAATCATTCTGCTTTCATGTTGTATGCAAATTCAAAATATGGTGAGATATATAACATCTAGTTACATCTTTAATCACTCATTTTTAACAATTCGTCCAATATGTTGAAAAATCTGGACGAATGATTCGGCAAATGGCATATTAAAGCCCTAGTTTTGTATATAGAAACAAAAGCAGGAGCACACTCAACTAAACAACTCGGTGTGTGGCTTTAGAACTTAAATTGTATGAATGAATTTGGAAAGAAGGCCAAAGATGCCTCTTTATCTAAAATTGGATTAAACAACTTAGAAAACGTTTTTTGGAATCTTAATCCCTCTGAGCTTGTAGAAGACACCATCGCTAATGGAATGGGTGTATTAACTGACACTGGTGCCATTGCGATCAACACAGGTGAATTCACCGGACGATCACCTCAGGATAGGTTTATTGTTTGTGACGACATCACTGAAAATTCAGTTTGGTGGGGTGATATCAACATTAAGTTTGATGCTGACAAGTTTGACGCTTTATACGACAAGGTTGTGAAGCATTTAGAAGACAAAGAGGTTTACGTAAGAGACTCTTATGTATGTGCTGATGATGATTACAGAATGACGGTTCGCTCAATATCTGAGCTGCCTTGGTCAAGTATATTTACATATAATATGTTTCTAAGACCTTCTGATGAAGAGATCAAGAACATGAATATTGAATGGACAATTATTCAAGCACCAACCTTTACCGCTGATCCAGAAGTTGATGGAACGCGTCAGCACAACTTTGCAGTGATGAACTTCACTAAAAAAATCTTGTTGATTGGCGGAACCGGTTATACTGGCGAAATGAAAAAAGGAATTTTTTCTGCCCTAAATTTCATATTACCGCATGAAAAAAATGTGCTATCAATGCACTGTTCAGCAAATATTGGTGAAAAAGGGGATACC
>JAUILH010000261.1 GCA_030433115.1 Bacteroidia bacterium
CTTATTCATTTTTATTGCTTCTCATGCCATTGGTCAAGGGACTGTAATATGGGTGTTTATCTCAGAGATTTTTCCCAATAAACTGCGAGCCCAGGGACAATCTTTTGGTAGCTCGACCCACTGGGTTTTAGCGGCAATGATTACTGTGGTTATGCCTCCACTATTAAGCAGAGCAGATAATCCAGGATTGATATTCGTAATTTTTGCCGGAATGATGATCATACAGCTACTGTGGGTGAAGTATCAAATGCCTGAGACAAAAGGGGTTTCTTTAGAGGAATTGAGTAGGCAATTGATCAATCAAGGTGAAGGATCAAAAAATGTAGAGGCAAAAACGGAATTAGCATAAAAATGACCTATTTAAAAATATTTCAGATGATCAACTCATTAAAAATCAAGGTATTTGGTCTGATCTTCCTTCTATCTACGTCTATGACGATTGCACAGACGACAATTATAAAAGGAATAGTGAAAGATAATAGTTCTGGTGAAACGTTACCAGGAGCGACAGTTCAGATTAAAGGAACTACTACTGGTACAATAACCGATTTCGATGGAAATTACACTTTGAATGCCAATCCCGAAGATGTACTCCAGTTTTCATTTGTCGGATTCCAGACACAGGAGATTGTTGTTGGCAGTCAGACACAAATCATTGTTGCTTTGTATGAGGACTATGAAGCCCTCGAAGAGGTTGTCGTTGTTGGTTATACTTCAAAAAAGAAACAGGATCTGGTAGGTTCAATTGCTGTAGTGGATATGGAGGAAGTAGGAAAAATTACTTATGCCAATCCATTACAAGCCCTTCAGGGAAGAGTTGCTGGGGTGAATTTCACGCAAACCGGAGAGCCTGGTTCGGTAGGAACCGGCATCAATGTAAGAGGGTTCTCCACTTTCACAGGTCCATCTACACCACTGTACGTAATTGATGGAGTGCCAAGCCAAGAGCCGCCAAACAACTTGAGCGGTAATGACATTGAGTCTATTCAGGTGCTAAAAGATGCATCTGCTTCAGTTTATGGTTCTCGGGCTGCAAATGGTGTGATATTAATTACTACCAAAAAAGGAAGAAAAAAACTATCAATTGATGCCGGCTCCACAATCAGTCTGCAAACCAGAGCTAATTATCTGGATCTTTTGAATGCCCAACAATGGGGAGATGTTTATTGGGAAGCTTTTTCAAATAGCCGGTCAGGTACCCCTTCATTTACAGGTTATTTTGATACCGGAGGAACTCCGCAAATACCAATTGATCCGCAGGTTTACACTCCGAATGTGGATGATGCAAGTAAAAATCAGTCGTATCAATATACAAAGGAAGGGACTAATTGGGCAGATGAGATCTATAGAAATGCATTGAGCCAGCAGTATTATATAAATATTTCAAATGGGAATGATAAAGGAAATGTGATGTTCGGTGCGTCATATTTTGACGAAGAAGGAACCATCATCACTTCTTATTTCAACAGAATAACTACACGACTAAACTCAAATTACAACTTTACAGAATGGGCTAGCGTCGGTGAGAACCTGAATATTTCTTATTCAGATAGAGTTGGTATTACCACAGAGGCGAATGACGTAGTTCGACAGCACCCAGCCTTGCCTGTGTATGATACTGATGGCGACTATGCTGGTCGAGTTGGAGCATTTCCTGACATTCGAAACTCAGTTAGTCAACTCCGTAGAAATGCTAACAACACAACGGATAGTTGGAGAATATTTGGAAATGTATTCGGTGAATTGAAAGTATTAGACGCTCTCAATGTTCTACCAAAAGCTCATTCATTCAGTGTAAGAACAAATCTGGGTATAGAATATTCCAACTTCTACAATAACTCGTTCAATTCCAGATTATTTGAAGGGG
>JAUILH010000008.1 GCA_030433115.1 Bacteroidia bacterium
TTGCATCTGGTGGACCTACAAATGGTCCGCCAGTAACCTGAATAGGACACCCATTCTGATCAATCACATCAAAGCTATACATATCTCCATCCTGAAGACCAGTAATGGTAATGGTACCACCATCAGGCGCTGTGGTGTTGGCAAAACTGGCTGTTCCGGGCAATAAGTTAGAGGCCGTAAAGTTGGTGCCATATACTTCCGGATGCCCACCATTTAAGGTTACCACCAATTCTCCGTTAGGACAATCTTCCACGGCATTGAAAGTGATTGGGTTAAGGTAGGTCACAGAAATTGGGGTTCCCATACTCCAGCAGTTGGCGTTGTACAACAGGTTGGGGAAGTTGTACATGGTCATAGGTATATAGAATACCTCATTGTTGGCAAAAGTACCTGCTCCAAAGGCATTGAGGATAAATTGATCGTTGATATCCGACATGTTTCCATTTCCAGTGGAGGGGTAGATGCCCTGGAAACAAGGATCGTTATTGGGGTCTATCCCCGGGGTTGGCGGACAGCTATAGATTAACCATGCAATTCCCGGATCGTATGGGAAGCCACCCAAAGGTCCGTTGTCATCAGGGTGTGTAAAGTCGTTGTTGGAGGTCATATCAATCTGATCGCCATCACATAAAATAAAGTTGGTATTCCCATTTCCAGTCATGTTGGCATTGTATGTACCCGCATCTGCCTGGCAACCACAGTTGATGGTGGTGGTTTGTGAGCAGCCCGGATAATCAGAGAAGTAGTAGCTAATGGTGTATGGGTTGGCAGCAGGATTTAAGCCAGATACGGACCAGTTTTGAGGGCTGGTGGTAGGCAAAGTAATCATGGTGTCTAGTACATTGGTACCATCATCAATAGATATCACAAGGAATCCCGAGCCATAGGTGTCATCAAAGGTAATGTCTCCATTTACACTTCCAGCGCCAATTACACAGTTGGAAGAGAAGCCTGTGATAGGCGGAGGCGCCTGGTGTAAGCCAACAATGGTACAGGTAGGGTCATCTGTAAACTGAGCTGTAAAATCACACTGAGCACCTGTTTGTGGCAGGCCGGTTTGTGTGAAGTTTAAAGGGGATACAAATGGTGGGTTGAAGGTTTGTGTGGCACCATAACAGTCTGTAATCACCAGCTGACCTGTGGCAGGCGGGTTGGTGAAGGTAACTGTTCCGGATATGTCATATTCTAAGAAGCCTCCGTTTACGTAACAGTTGGTTACGTTGATGTCGAAGGTGTTCATGGAGCAATTTGAACAAGGAACCACAGTTACCACCACATCTGCGGTTGTCTGACAACCGGGAGTTCCAACCGTGTATGTATATGTTCCGGGCACACTTGTCCCAGGCGTAAAAGTACCTTGATCCCCCCCTCCAAGAATAGACGGTCCGGACCAAGTCCCTCCAGCATCTGGCACACCTCCCAGCAGACCAAACAGATTTGTTGCAGGATCATTATCACACAGCTGGATATTTCCATTGAGTCCGGCTACTGGATTGGACATAGTTACAATTATATCTGCCGTTTCCGGACACAGTACTCCATCTGTGTATGTATATGTACCCGATATGTTTGTATTAGGATCAAACGTTCCTTGAAACCCGTTCCCCAAAACCGATGGTCCGGACCATATACCCGTGTTATTGGGTGTCCCCCCAAGCTCATTGAACAAATCACTATTACCACTTGGTACACATATATCTACAGCCCCATTTGTGCCTGGATCAACATCTTCACATGTAACCGTTACATTGTCTACATTCCAGACTTCTGTTCCTGCCCAACATTGGGTTGTGATCCTTAACCTAACTTCATTTCCATTAACGGCAATACAGCCAGTAGAATAATTTACACTGCCAATATCATCATCCAGAATAGCCATTCCCAAAGGAGGTGCGCATCCGCCACCGCATGGATACGCATTTGCTGGAGAAGTCCAGGGTCCCCCATCAATACTATATTCAAAAGCCACCCAATCGGCAGAAACACATCCCGTTCCACACGCTTCCATTGTACCGCTTTCAGATACATCAAAATTGATGATGACATGAGAGCAAGAACTAATATTAATGCCATTCGTTAGCCATTCAGCCGGACCATTAGAGTCTCCTGTTTCGAGGGTACCGTTTTGTACTTCATGATAGTCACCAGCCAGACAAGTAGGACAACTTGCCGACCAATTAACCCCGTTCGCAGTTCCGGTTGTAGAGCCTGCTGGTTCATCAAAAGTCTCAGAAAAAATAATCTGTGCAGAGGCTCTTTGGACAAACAAGAAGGCCAACAAGGCAATGCAGTTGCGCAATGATATATAGAATCCCTTTGAAATTATCATTCAACAAAAGATAAATTCCAAAGTGGTTGAGAAGAGAATCTCCAGGATGTTCACCTTGGTATTGTAAAATTACATCTGTAAGACGAATGCCTCCTAAAAGGTTGTGTTAAGATAGGGTTAAATTGAGACAAAAAATAAGATCCAGCCAAATATGACCGGATCTTTAGAGTTAACTCAACTAACAAGTTGTTTCAGATTGAGGTAAGAAAGCAACTTGTTTCCTTGGTATTGTGTGCAAATAGCAGTCAATGGCCAGGAAAGTATCTGTTATTTTTTCAAAAAATGATAGAATAACACTTTGAAATCACCTTTGACGTGCTTCCAAAGTGGTTGAGAAGAGAATCTCTAGGGTGTTCACCTTGGTTATTATAAAGACGAATATAGTGAAAAAAAGGTTGCTCGCCGATTTTAAATAAACCTACGGATTACACCTTTCACAATCTTGTTCGCCCACCAACTGCCCGTCTTCATTGAGAGAGAAGTTACAACAACTTACAAATTTTGTTTTTAAAATTTCCCGGGCTCTTTGCACTCGAGATTTGGCACCCGACAAAGAAATGTTTAGAATTTCGGCAACCTCTTGTTGTTTTTTGCCTTCCAGATCTGCGAGTTTGATGGCTTCTTTATATTTATCTGGCAACTCCTCTACGAAAGGATGCAGGCAGCAGAACATTTCCTGTTTGCCATAAAAACCAACTTCTTCATCTTCAAGATCGGGGAGATCTTCTTTAAGTCCGGATTTTGAACTGGCTCTAAAAAAATCGTTCATGGCGTTTCTGGCCACCTGAAAGATCCATGCTTGTAATTTCGATTCATCCTGAATGGAATCTTTCTTTAAATGAATCTTAATGAAGACTTCCTGAAGAATATCTTGGGCATCAGTTTCGTTCTTTACCCTTTTCAATAAAAAATGGTAAACATTGTCGTGAAACTTATCCCAAACTTCAGCAGTCGTTGTCATAACATTATTTAACGTATCAAATGTACAAAAGTTCCGGAGCAGAGCCTAAGTAGCTTGCACTCCGGAACCGAGTATATTATTGACAGCAGCTATCGCTACAGTTAGAACAGTCACACTTCTCGCATGAACAGCTCTCGTCACACTTACCGTTGCAATCACAGTTCGTGCAAGTACAGTTCTCACAAGAGCAACCGCCATCTTTCTTTACTTGATCTATCGTTTCCATATCTATTTGTTTTAGTTGATGTATTAATGCTTGTCTATTCTACTGGCAAGATTTTTTGGCAATGTCTAAATGATGCAAATTGGCTAGTTTATACGAGTCAAGCCAAAAAAGACGCAAAAAAAATGTATGAATCGATCAAAAGCATGATTTCGATATATATGGAAACAAAAAAACCGCATCAGTGTTGATGCGGTTTTTCAATATTTTAGTTACTGCTTATTCTTCGAAGAATACTCTTGTAAAGTCTCTGTATTCCATTCCGTTAATTGGGAAATTCTTTACCTTCTTTGCCAATAAACGCTCGTAGCTATCGTAATAGATTGGCATCACAACCGCGTCATCGATCAACAATTGATCTGCCTTGGCGAACAATGCATTTCTTTCAGTATCATCCACAGTTTGAACTGCCTGGTCATACAAAGCATCAAATTCCGGATTCTGGTACTTGTATGCATTATACAATGATCTTTCATTAGGATCATCCGGGATATGCTTGCTATGAAACAAGTTCAGGAAGTTTTCAGGATCTGGGTAATCCGCCACCCAAGCTGTTCTCCACATAGTAGAGTTTCCGGTTTCAAATTTCCTTCTCAACTGAATCAATGATACCTGAACAGGCTTAATGGTCACTCCAAGGTTCTCGAACAACTGATTTTGTACTGCCTGAGCCAAAATCATATTCACGTTTCCATCATTATTAATGTGTAATGTTACTTCAGGGAATCCTTGTCCGTTTGGAAAACCTGCCTCCGCCAACAATCTTTTGGCCTCTTCAGGATTAAACTCAAATCCTTTAACAGATTCGTGAGGATAGCCAGTAATTGGAGGTACTACGCCATGTTCTGCAGGTGTTCCTTCTCCGTATAAAGCACTTGTCACCAACTTATCTCTATCGATGGCCATGTTGAATGCTTGCCTCACACGTTTATCTTTAAATACAGGATGTGTATTCAAGAAAGCGTAGTACTGAATAGTAATCCCATCTGTAGTCTGTAAAATCTGCTTGGCATTATCCTTTGCATCATTCAAATCGTTCATGACGTTATCGATCTCGTCTACCGGAATCTTCCAAACCATGTCTAAATCCTCTTTATTGAAACTTTGGAACTCCGTTTTCTTTTCTTTCATGAAGGTAAACTTCAAGCCTTTTAAGTATGGCAGTTTGTTGCCGTGCTCATCTTTATCCCAGTACTCTTCGTTTCTCTGAAGGAATACGTTTTTATCCAAATCAATGGTCTTCATCATGAAAGGGCCAGTACCAACCGGGTGCACGCTCATCTCTTTTCCATAGGCCTCAACTGCTTCTTCAGGAAAAATCCATCCAGCAGGTGTTGACATAATTTGATTGAATGTAACGAAAGGCTCTACCAGGGTAATTTCGATGGTATAATCATCAACAACTTTTACTCCGGACACACCACCTTCTGATCCAGAACCACCGTCAAATGAATTATAGTAGTCTTTTGCACCAAGAATTTTTGACAAGACCAATCCGCTTAGCTCATTCTGAGCTGTTTTAGTGCTCGACTGAGGTGTACACAATTGATCTAAGCAGTACTTAACATCATGTGCAGTCAATTCTCTGTCCGCATCATTCTTAAAACACTTGTCGTTATGGAACTTAACCCCTTTTCTCAGTTTGTACGTAAAAACAGTTCCGTTTTCATTCGAATTGTATTCTTCCGCCAAACACGGCTCCAATTGAAGGGTTGCCTGATTCAATTTAACCAAACCTTCATACATCTGGTTGGCAATGTTGTGACCAGTCAATTCTGCAACACCATGTGGGAATAATGTAGTAGGTTTACTCACCTGATTCATTTTGAATACACCACCACGAGTAATGCCCACTTCATTTCCTTTATCATCAGTAATTGTACCTTTACCTTTCTCTACTTTTGCCTCCTTCTTCTTTCCGCCACCACACGCAGTAGCCAAAACAAGTAGCAATCCCATTGAACATAACGCAGCAAACTTCATATCTCCTCTAAGCTTAAAATTTAACACTTCTTACAAGAGAACAAATATAAAAATATATCCCATAATTACAGTACTCAACTGGACTATTGGTGCATGAAACTTCCGAAAGGTAAATTATTGGGTTTAAACGTTATATTTAATTGATCTTGCGGGGCTTTGCATACTTTTGTGTGGATTATTGCGTAATAGAGCTTAGTCAGGGTTGTGAATTGTAGATGGTATATATCTCTTGCTTGTTGCTTGGTTATCCTTTTGGGGGTGAGTAATAAGGGGTTTGCTCAGCAGAAATTGAGGCATAAAAAACTCACTATTAACACAGATTCTGTTAAAATCGACTCGCTCATTATTGTGCCCGAGAGTTTCCAGATCATGGGTTTGGAGGCAACTGCTTATCAAATCGACTATTCTAAATCTGTTTTTATTCGAAACTCCAAAGACCTTGAAGGCACTTATATAGTAACATACAGAGTCTTTCCGGCTGAATTGAGCCAAACCTATTTTAACAAGGATACCAGCATTTACTTTAAGGCCGGCAATGCTCAGGACAATCCGTTCAGGTATGTAGCGGAACAAGATTTGAGCAACAATATTTTTGGCAATGGACTCAATAAAACCGGAAGTATTAGCAGGGGTGTAAATTTTGGAAACCGCCAAAATCTATCGGTCAATTCAAACCTCAACCTTCAAATGTCCGGAAAAATTGCACCAGGCGTGAGTGTACTGGCATCCGTAACCGATGATAACATTCCGATTCAACCTCAGGGCAATACACAGCAGTTACAGGATTTTGATCAGGTTTACATCAAAGTATTTAATGACGATACCTGGGAACTCACCGCCGGAGACTTTTGGCTCTACAAACCAAAAGGCTATTTCATGGATTATAAAAAACGTGCTCAGGGAGGCTCGTTTGCCGGTAAAATCAAACTCAACGCAGAGGATGGTGGCCCCATTCTAAAAACCCAGGCTAGTGGTGCCATCTCAAAAGGGAAGTTTGCACGAAACCAAATTCAGGGAATTGAAGGCAATCAGGGACCCTATAGATTAAATGGTGCCAATAATGAACCATTCATTATAGTATTGTCTGGAACTGAAAGGGTTTTTATTGATGGAAAGTTGCTCACAAGAGGACAAGAGAATGATTATGTGATAGATTACAACACCTCAGAAATCACATTTACACCAAAAAATATGATCACTAAAGATCGTAGGATTATCGTAGAGTTTCAATATTCAGATCAAAACTACGCACGTTCATTATTTCAGGTTGCCAATCAGTTTGACTCTAAAAAATGGTCGGCTTGGTTGAATGTTTACTCAGAACAAGATGCTAAAAATCAGCCTTTACAAATTCAATTAAACGATGATCAAAAACAAGTATTGGCAGATGTGCGCGACAACATTTCTCAAGCATTTGCAAGCAGTGTGGATACCGCAGAGTTCTCTGATGACCGGTTATTGTACGAAATGCGTGATACCATTGCGGGATCGGGCACCTATTCTATTCTGGTCTTTTCAGTGAACGAAGATTCCAGTTTATATAAGGCCAGTTTTTCGGATGTGGGTGACAACAATGGGAATTATGTGTTGGACGATATCACGGCCATAGGCAGAACTTACAGATGGGTTGAGCCAGTGGGTGGGCAGCCTCAAGGTGATCATGAACCGGTTATTCTACTGCCTGCGCCAAACAAGCGACAAATGGTCACTGCCGGAACTGAATACAGGTATGGCAAAAACAACCGCATTGGCATAGAAGGCGCTATGAGCAATGATGATGTCAATACATTTTCGAATTTGGATAGAGCAGACAATATAGGTACTGCCCTTAAGGCTTATTGGGAATCGACCATGACACTGAATAAGAAAAGCACATTGACTCTTGGAACAGAAGCAGAATACCAGCAAAGTACGTTTAAGTCCATCGAACGATTCCGAGCAGTGGAGTTCTCAAGAAACTGGAACGTTCAGAATACAAACCTGGAAACAGACCAATGGTTGGGTAACGCCAACATAGGTTTCAACAGACAGGGCCTGGGAACAGTTGGCTATCAATTCAACACATTTTTGGCAGGATCTGCATATCAGGGATATAAAAATGACCTCCGAGTGAACCTGGGGAAACGTGATTGGGGCGCCAGAGTGAATGGAAGTTACTTGATTTCAAATGGCGAAGAGAACACCGATTTTATTCGACACAAGGCATTGCTTTTTAAAACCCTTAAATTCATTAGACTCAGTTATCAGGACGAGCATGAATACAATATTAGATTGGCTCAAAACACTAAAAGTGGCTACCAGTTTTACGATGGAAAATTTGCCATTGGCACTGGTGATTCTACAAAAAATAAATTTGAAGTATATGTCAGGCAGCGACTCGATAAAAAAGTGAATCAGCTGGGCACGTTATCCAAATCGGCCATTGCACAACACTATGGTGGGTCTGCAAACTTTATGAAATCCAGAACCAATCAATTAAAACTCAATGTGGCCTATCGCGAATTGAGAATTTTGGACACCGCTTTAATCACTGCTCAACCGGAAAACACCTTATTGGGCCGTTTAGAACACAAATTGAAGCTCTTCAAAGGCGCCATCAGTACGTCTACCTTTTATGAAATTGGCTCCGGGCTTGAGTTGAAAAGGGAATTTGTGTACGTAGAGGTTCAACCGGGACAAGGCACACACACCTGGATAGATTATAATGAAGACGGCATTAAAGACCTCAACGAATTTGAAATTGCAGCCTTCAATGACCAGGCCAGTTACATCCGCATTTTTTCTCCAACCAACGAGTATGTGAAAACTTTCTCCAATCAATTTTCCCAATCCGTTTTCTTAAAACCCAAACAAATCTGGCGGAAAGAAAGCGGAATTAAGGGGTTATTGAGTCGTTTTTCCAATCAATTCGTTTTTAGAACCAATCGAAAAACAAGTTCTGCCTTGCTCGAGGACCTCTACAATCCATTCAAAAGCGCAGTTGCAGATACTAATTTAATCAGTGTGACTTCTTCTCTCAGAAATACAGTGTACTTCAATAGAACCAATCAAAAATTTGGCATGGATTACAGCTACCAACAAACGGATGGCAAATCTTTATTAACGAGTGGATTCGACACTAGGTCCCAGGCATTCCATCAAGTTAGAACACGTTGGAACCTGAACAGAAAATACACCTTCCAATCGGACCTGGAATTAGGAAATAAATACAATCTGGCAGACTATGTATCCGGTAGAAATTACGATATCAACTATCAATCTTATCTGCTTAGACTGGCCTTTCAACCCAATACAGCGTTTAGAATAGCATTGGAAGGCACTTACGAGACCAAACTCAACGTATTTGGTTCAGATAGAGAAGCGGCAGATATTGTGAATGGCGGCATAGATTTCAGGTACAACGTAATTGACAAGGGAAGTGTGTCTGGCAAATTCAACCTCATTTACAACGACTACACAGGAGAGGATAATACCACCATTTCATACGAAATGCTTGACGGATTAAAAACTGGGCAAAATATGACCTGGAATGTTCTTTACCAAAGAAGTTTGGGTAAAAACATGCAGCTCAACCTGAATTATACGGGCAGAAAGTCTCCCGACACGCCAACAGTGCATACCGGAGGCGTACAGGTGAGGGCATTGTTCTAATTTTTTACGGAAAGATTCTTGTGAACAAATTCCATTTTAAAATCATGCAAATCTGGATGGTCTTCGAACGAACTGTAAAGAGAAATTTGATTTTTGTCTAAGTCGAGGGTGCCGAAAAAGAACTCCTTTAATGTATGGTATCTCCAGGAGTTCCAAATAGACCAGGTTGTATTCTCCGGACTAAGTGTGATTAAAGAATTCTTGTTATCAGTTTCCACGATAATGATGCTTGAAAACGAGCAATCTTTGCATCTGCAAGTCAAAGTCTTGATCTCAATCTCGCAGTACGACTTCACTCCAGGTTCAAAACTATACTGAATTTTGGAGGTTGAATCCTGGATGACTAAAAGAGAATTTTCATGAAAGGAAATGATGGTGTCCGTATCACATGTCAAAACATTCTCTGGAATAACAACGCCATCAATCACGCCGGGAGGCAAGCTGTCTTTTTGCCCGAGAGCTAACTGGCTCAGCACTAAAAATAAGACCAATGCCAGTGACCATTTCATCTACTTCAAGTCAAATGTAGAGTTTCCGATTTTATGACCGTCCGCCCACACTTCAACTTTATACGTTCCTTTATCAACATCTTTACCAAAAATGTAGTAGATACATAGACTGATATCTGCATTTTGGTAATCAATGTCTCGCTTGTCCGAGTATTGAACCTCATTTCTACCAGCATCTTTGAAACTTCTGCCATCACTCATCACCTTACCTGATGGATCTATGACTCTGAGGTAGATGGATTTAGTGCCAGGTTTGGCTATGGCGTTTTCCACTATTTTGAAACAGGCTTTTACCCTGTCAGCCCTTTTAGCCCTGTCGGTAGGTCGCTCATCTCCATTACTCTTGAGACGGTAACCTTGCGCATTGATCTCTGCTGCTTTTAATACCTTCCCGGCAGAAATGATCTTGTCTTGCTGAGAGGTTTTCACTTCATACTGATCAATGGTCTCAACCGCTTCATTCAATTTACTTTCCACATTGCCCAGTCGTTCGCTCAAAGCTTTGTTCTGTGTGGTCAGTGAGTCAATTCTATGGACATAGGTTTTCAGCACACCTCTCAACACCTCTAGTTCTTTGGTTTTCTTGGTTAACTCATACGCCGTCCACTTACCACGTTTCACCTGGTCCTCTAATTCCAAAATCTGAGCCCTCTTAGCTTCAAGAGAATCCATGAGGTCTGTATTCTTGTTGTCCAGTTCAGAGTTAATTGAAATGATAGTGTCATAGTCCGTCAATAAGGCTTGCAGGTCTCCTAGAAAGTCTTCAGGAGAAGTTCCCAACTCTCCAATGGCGAAATCCAACTCAGACCTGTAGCGATTGCTATCAGCACTTAACTTCTTGTTGTCTTCAGAACATTTTTCCAGTTGTTTGCGGTTTTCGTTCATTTGATAGTACAACAAACCCATACCAACCAGCAATAGAATGATGATGACCACGTAGATGGGATCTCTGGGTTTATTCTTCTTTGGAGGAACTACCGGAGCGACTGGGGGTGTATTTTCTGCCATTGTTTTGGGTTTGAATGCTCAAAGTTAAATCAAAATATTTACCGTAACTTTCGCTAACGCCTAATGTTTCAACATTAAAAATTGAAATAAATTATGTTATCCGATTTTTTTGCGCTCTTTTATCCGAACCTCTGTGCGGCTTGTGATAAAACCTTGCTCAAATCTGAAGTGGCTATTTGTATGGAATGTCGGTATGCTTTTCCCTACATAAAGGACGCGCAGTTACAGGACAATGCTCTGGCGAAAAAATTCTGGGGAAGAGTTCCTCTGGAACACGCAACTTCACTGATTGAATTTCAAAAAGAACATGCCATTCAAAAGGTGCTGCATAGCATCAAATACCACTCTAACAAACCCGCTGCTATTGAGTTAGGAAAAATGCTGGCCGAGTCTATTATAAAGGGTGGTCACAATTTCGATTTGCTGGTTCCGGTTCCTTTACACCCCAGAAGACAGAAGGAACGTGGTTATAATCAGTCTGAGCTTATCGCTGAAGGTATGCAAGAAATCATGAAAATTCCGCTTGACAACAAATTGCTCAGCAGAAACTCATATTCATCTTCACAAACCGGAAAAGGCAGGATGGAACGGTGGGACAATATGGAAACCATATTTTCAATGAGTCATCCGGCATCCTGTCAAGGACAAGCCATCCTATTGGTTGATGATGTTTTAACAACAGGCTCCACAATTGAAGCCTGTGCACACACCTTGCTCAAGGGCCCCGCTAAAAGCGTGAGCGCAGCTACCGTCGCGGCTGTCCTATAATGCACTTAAAATATTCCTACAAGCTATGCTTTCTCGCAAATAGGACGTAATTTTGGTCACATAATCAAAGGCTTATGAAAACGTTACTGTTATTGGGATTTATTCTATATGCTTTTTTGGGCTTGGCACAAACGCCTCCACAAGGAATCAATTATCAAGCGGTGGCGCATGATGCCAGCGGCTCTCCGTTAGCTGCCCAAAACATTGATGTTAGGATTGGGATTCTCTCCACAAGTTCTACAGGAACTCTTGAGTGGGAAGAAGTTCATAGTGTTACAACCAACGACTATGGTTTATTCGATTTAGTTATTGGAACGGGAACAAGCACTGGATCGGGAGGTCAGACTGCATTTGCCAATATTTCGTGGGCCACCGCTCCTCACTTCTTAAAAGTTGAAGTTGATCCTGGCTCCGGATATGAGACTATGGGAACCATGCAGTTCATGTCCGTTCCCTACGCCCTGCACGCTTCTACAGTTACCAATGATGCTGTAGATGACGCGGATGCAGATGCAAGCAATGAGTTGATTACTGGGGGGACACTCAACGGAACAGATTTAGAGATCACTGATGCGGGCGGCACTACCACAATAGATTTATCAAGTTTATCCGGAGGAGGGTCTTCTCCGTGGACAGTTAATGGAAACGATATCTCCAATAATAATACGGGCAATATTGGTATTGGTACAAACACACCAACGCTTGGAAAAATTCAAATCGAAACCGTTGCAGGTAATGAGATTTTCTTCAGCTCGGGAGGCAGCAATGCAGAAGTTATTTCAAACGTACAAATGATGCTAGGCACAAACAATGGTAGCGTGCTTGATTTACAGACCAATGGACTGTCCAGAATGAGAATTGATGGTGCAGGTAATATTGGAATTGGCAATGCGACTCCGGATGCGACTTTAGATCTTGTAGGAACATTTCAATATGATGATGGCAACCAGCAAGCAGGATATGTTTTGACCTCTGATGCAAATGGAAATGCGACCTGGCAAAACGTTTCTGGTGATGGCTGGGGAACGGATGTGGTCAATTCTGATGCGACCCTATCTGGCGATGGCACTGCCGGCACTCCATTAACTGTGGTTGGTGATTTAACCGATGACCAGGACATTACCTACGTGCCAGGAACCCAGTCTTTGAGTATTGACAATGGCAGCACTGTCACACTTGATGTGGATGATGCGGATGCAGATGCAACAAACGAACTCATCACTGGTGGTTCTTTAAGTGGTACCAACCTTGAGATTTTTGATGCGGGAGGCACTACCACCATAGATGTGTCTGCTCTGGCAACCAGCGACACTTTACCTATCATCAAAAATGCGAACTTTTCTTACGTGAGTGCAATCAGTAATACTCAAATAGAAATGGGATTTACCGGTAATCCTTACTTCATTTTAAATGATGAAAACAGAATGACACTTTCTCAAAATTCCAATTTTTTCATTGGTGCCAGTCCGGGTGGAACAGCCATTTCATCGGGTATAGAAAATTTTGGATTTGGCACAGGAGCATTGGCCTCTGCTACAACGGCAAGTTGGAACGTAGGAGTTGGAACAAATGCCCTGCAGGCCTTACAAACCGGCGAGGAAAATATAGCCATGTCTCGAGATGCCTTAAGAAATGTAACTAACGGATTCGACAACGTAGCTATTGGTTCAAGGACCCTTGAATTACTCACGAACGGAAATACCAATATTGCCATTGGACGAAACGCTGGATTTTACATCACCAGTGGATCTCAAAATGTACTCATCGGCTACAATGCAGGATCTACAGGCGTTAATGCGGCTCAAACGGGAAATATTAAAATCGGTGCCGGTGCCGGTGCAAACGACACTGGGAATAACAAACTTTATATCGACAATCAGGGTGTCACCGCTCCTCTGATTTATGGTAACCTGGCAAGCGATTCTTTAAAGATTTTTGGCTCGCTGTCTGTGGGTGAAGAATATACTTTCCCTTTGACCGATGGCAATTCAGGAGAAGTTATGTCTACAGATGGTAATGGGCAATTAAGTTGGGGAGCAGCCGGAGATTCTGACTGGAATACAGGAACCGGAATTATCTACAATACCACCGACAATGTTGGTATCGGCGCCATCATTCCAAATGCGCACCTGGAAGTATATGGGAGTGAAACCGTAACCAGTATTTTCGGTTATAACTCTTCACCGGCTACGACTATAAATATTCATAATGATGATCAAACGGTTGGTAACTACACCTCATTGTCTTTTTCCACAGCAGCCTCCAACTCTAGTGTCTACAACTCTGCCAGAATCATGTCTATTAATGGCAACCATACAGCAGGCAGTTTAGATGGGTCATTGATTTTTATGACCAGGGAACCTGCCAACATTACTGAAGCCATGAGAATAACTGGGAACAACCAAATTGGAATAGGAACTACTAACCCATCAGCAAGGCTGGATGTTGTAGGTACTTTTCAGTTAGAAGACGGTACGCAAGGGGCTGGAAGGGTCCTGATCTCTGATGCCAACGGAAATGCAGCATGGAAACCAAATCAGGTTGCTTTTCATGTTGGAAGTGGTGGCAACAACAATAACGGCAATTTACAGTCACTAGGTGTAAGCGTTACTGAGACCTTAGACTTTGATGCCTCAGCTGTGCTTCCTCATCACCTGAACCCAGGTACTGTCTACAACACTACCACGGATCATTTTGTGGCACCGACTTCTGGCGTTTACTTTTTAAGTGCTTCAGTAAGTTTGGCTGGTGCGGGATCGAATTACATCACCTTAAACATGATGCACAGTGCCGGAACTTCAATAGATAGTCAAGAGGGATTCTTTAACACCATTCACTCCAATAGAATCACGCGAACTTTGACTTCCACGGTTCACTTAAACGCGGGCGATGAAGTTTGGATTGAATACTACAACACTACGGGAGGAGCCTCTTTCTACAGAGAGAACAGTACATTTAGTGGTCACTTAGTTTACGCCGATTAACATGAAAGCTTTACTCATCATAAGTATTCTGTTCGTCTCGTTGAAGGCTCAATCTCAGGTAACACTCTCAAGACAGGTTATTGGGGCGACTGGCACTTCTCACTCCACAAGTTTTGGCACGTTAAGTCATACGGTTGGAGAAGCTGTAGTGAGTAGCGAGACCAGCACTTCTTACACACTTAACCAAGGGTTTCAACAACCTGTGTATTCCATTGGTGCAAGCCCGATTAACTTTAATGTAGTGAATGCCTTTAGTCCGAATGGCGACGGCGTCAATGACATCTGGTTTATTCAGGGCATTTCAGCCTATGGCAGCAATGTAGTTACCATCTACAACCGTTGGGGAGATGAAATTCAGAGCTTTCAGGACTATAACAATACAGATGTTTCCTGGGATGGCAACAATAAAAACGGCAGTCCTGTAACCAGTGGTACATATTTCTACGTTATAGAGTTTCCGGATGAAAATCAGCAGATATCCGGATGGCTTCAAATTACCAAATAGCCCCAACATGGCAGAAGACTTAATCATTGATAAACAACTAGACAGGGAAAGCGCCTATCAACAACTCCTTCCACAGATCAAGGCACTTTTAGACGGCGAAACTGATTTAATTGCCAATTGTGCCAATGCCGTAGCTGCACTTAAAGAGACCTTTGATTTCTTTTGGGTAGGTGTTTATTTTCTCAAAGAGAATCAGTTGGTGCTTGGTCCATTCCAAGGTCCTATTGCCTGTACGAGAATTGACTTTGGCAAAGGGGTTTGTGGCAAAGTTTGGGAGCAAAACCGAACACTCATAGTAGAAGATGTTGAACAGTTTCCAGGACATATTGCATGCAGTGCCCTGTCAAAATCGGAAATCGTCTTACCTGGTCGGAATAAGTCCGGTGATGTGGCTTTCGTTCTGGATATAGACAGTGACCGCCTGGCAGATTTTAATGAAACCGACGAGCAATATTTATCTCAGATTGTCGCTCTACTAGAAAAATCGCTTTGATCAGGTTTTTGTGCACCATATCATTCGTTGGGCTACTCATGGGCTGTGCCACTATTAAAGCGCCTTCAGGTGGAAAAAAAGACGCTGCAGCTCCAAAAGTTGAAGCCGTTTCGGTTCAAAATGGAACAACCAATTTTTCCGGTCAGCAAATGAGTTTCACTTTTGATGAATACATCAGTTTAAACAAACCTCAACAAAACATCCTCATCTCCCCTCCCCTCAATAAAACCCCAAATTACTTGATTAAAGGGAAAACGCTCACGGTTAAATGGGAAGATACACTGAAAGAAAATACCACCTACAATTTTTACTTTGCCAACGCCATCAAAGACCTTAATGAAGGGAATGACACATCATTCTCTTGGGTGCTCTCAACAGGACAATATATAGATTCACTTTCCTTAAATGCCAGAGCGCTCCATGCAGAAACAGGTGAGCCTCTGGCCAACATTTGGCTACTTGGGTATCTGGATGATGACATTGAGAATGTGGTAAAAAAACAACCTGACTTTATCACACAAACAAAGGAATCTGGTGTTGGTACTTTTCAATTTTTGCCAGATAGGAATTTGAGAGTTTTCGCTCTGCAAGACAATAATGGCAACCTGCGTTATGATCCTGGCAGTGATCAAGTAGGATTTATAGATGAGTCTGTTGAAATTACCTCAGCTGAAGACCTGTCAATTCCGGTGTTTGGTGAAGAAGACACCATTGTTCGCATTCTTGAAAAAAAATACATTCATCCAGGTCTGATCCGTTTTGTGTTTAATCAAGACATTGATGTAGGTGCATTTTGGGGTGAACTGGAATCTCCGGGCATTCTAAATGACACGGCAGAATTAATTTTGTTAGACACAAGTGTGGTTAAAGGAAACTATAGCACCAGTTATTTTTTAGATGGTGAAGAGCAAACCGCCACTTTTTATATCAATGACAATCTCAAACCTGACACTTTTAAACCAACTTTGAAATATGGCAGTACCATGGACAGTGATGTGGATATTACCATCAGTTGTTCAAGACCAATCGATTTTGTTGACACCAGCCTCATTAAACTGATTCAGGACAGCACTGACATACCTTATAAACATACTGTAGACCCTAAAAACCCCAAGGAAGTGAGCCTCTCCGCTACTTTAAATCCGGGTAGCGTATACACACTTGTAATGGACGAAAAAGCGATTAAATGTTTTTTTAAACTAAGCTCGGATTCTGCTGAATATGTCATCCGGACCCGTGCCTTAGATTATTACGGGATACTCAAGATTTCCGGAAACTTTGACGGACGTATCGTTCAATTACTTAAAGATGGTAAGGTAGTGAGGGAAGTCTCCCAAGCTGAAGCTTCCTTCACTTTAGACAAACTAGTCCCTGGCAAATACCGTTTAAGAATGATTGAAGATTTAGATAACAATGGCAAATGGTCATCAGGTAAGCTCAAACAAGAACGTCAGCCAGAAAAAGTCTACTACTACCCTGAAATTATTGACTTGCGGTCGGGCTGGGATCAAGATATTCTCTGGGATTTTAAATCAGAGTGAATTGATCTGCGTCATTAGCAACCGGAAATTTCTTCCGAAAATCTTCAAGATCAGACCTGATCAAAACAAGCTGAATGACTTGTTCTTTGTAATCTTCCGTTTCAGCCATTAGCTGTCCCTTAGAATCAAAGGCCAAACTTCTTCCATTGTACTGAATACCATTGCCGTCTATTCCTACCCTATTCACACCAAGCACATAACACTGATTTTCTATGGCTCTGGCGCACAGCAATGCTTCCCAGGCACTCACTCTTGCTTCAGGCCAATTGGCCACATAAATATATAAATCGTTACTGCCGTCATTTCGACTCCAGACCGGAAACCTTAGGTCGTAACAAATAAATATATTGATGTTCCATCCCTTGTAACTAATAACTGTCTTCTCTTTACCGGCTGTAAATGATTTATGTTCGCCAGCCATGCTGAATAAATGGCGTTTGTCATAGGCAAAATACTGTCCGGTTTCCGTCACAAAATAAGCCCTGTTGTAGTAGTTGCCATTGTCTTCTATGGTAATGCTCCCAACTAGGGCGCAATTCTTCTCTCTCGCCATCTTTTGCATCCATGCCAATGTAGCACTGGTTTCATGCCTTTCCGCAATACCCGCAGGACTCATAGAAAATCCAGTAGAAAACATTTCCGGCAGCACCATGACGTCTGCTTCTACTCCAGACACCAAAGTTTCTAATTGGCGTCTGTTGGCTTCAGGGTTTTCCCAAACAATGTCCAGTTGGACCAGTGCGACTTTTAAATCTTGCATAATATTTCAGCTGCTTTTAATAAAGTATCATCATTTTTAGCGAAACAAAACCTCAACACCTTGTGGTCACTTCCATCTTCATAAAACACAGAGATTGGAATAGAGGCTACTTTGTGTTCTTTAGTCAACTCCACGGCATAGTCCGTATCCTTCTTAGGGGAAATACCCTCGTAACTCAACAATTGAAAGTAAGTGCCAGAACAAGGGAGTGGCTTCAATTGGCTGGTGGAAATGGCGTTTAAAAATAGATCTCGTTTCTTCTCAAAGAAAGCTGGCAGCTCAACATAACTTTCCGTTTCAATGTAATCTGCCAATGCCATTTGCGCAGGTGTATTGCAGGAAAAGACCAAATACTGGTGAATTTTTCTGAATTCTTGTGTCAAATGTTCCGGAGCCACACAATACCCCAATTTCCAACCAGTGGCATGAAACGTCTTTCCAAAGGAGAATGTGACAAACGACCGTTTAAACAATTCCGGGTATTCGATCACTGACTTGTGCCGGAGACCATCAAAATAAATGTGCTCGTACACCTCATCAGAAATCAAATAGCAGTCAAATTGTATGCATAACTCTTCCAGAGCCCTCAATTCTTCAGCACTGATTATGGCACCTGTTGGGTTGTGTGGAGAGTTAATAATGATCAACTTAGTTCTTTCCGACAGATTTTCCTTCAAGGCATCCAGGGGAATTGCAAAATCGGGAAATTTGAGATTGAGATGTATCGGAACCCCACCATTCAAACGCACGGCCGGATCGTAGCAATCGTAAGACGGATCAAACATAATCACTTCATCACCTGGGTTCACAACCGTAGCTATGGCGGTGTAAATGGCCTGCGTGGCGCCGGCAGTGATCGTTATATTGGTGTCCGGATCAATTTTTTTTTGAAAAACTTTTTCAATTTTCTTAGAGAGGGCATTCCTGAGCTCCGAGACGCCGGGCATTGGCGCATATTGGTTGTAGCCGTTCTTCAGATAATGCTCGTACAATTTCAACAATCTTGGATCACAATCGAACTCCGGAAAGCCCTGCGACAGGTTGATTGCGTCATATTCTTTTGCCAATGAGGACATTACCGAAAAGATGGTAATACCTGTATCAGGTAGTTTACTTTTCATATCTTCAGATTTAATTTTCGATGAAAGCCCAAATACCTCATATCAAAGCCAAAAAATGTTCTTCCAAACTATAAATTTGAAAAAAAACTTGACACGTATTGAAAAAGAGCTTTAATTTGCACGCTGTTTAAAGCAAACAAAAGAAAAACTATTTAAAAACAAAAATTAAGATTATGAAAAAGGTATTATTTTCTGTAGCATTTGTTGCTGCATTCGGATTGGTTTCTTGTGGTGGTCCTTCTATGTGTGACTGTGTTGAAGGTAGAAAAGAAATGAGAGAGAAGATCAAAGAAGCTGACGGAGACAAAGACAAGATCAAAGAGATCGAGGAAGAGTACAAAGACATGAAAGAAGAGTGTGAAGAAATGGGGAAAGAGAGAAAGAAAGAGTGGGAAGATGCTGACGATGACAAGAAGAAAGAGTTAGAGAAAGAGTGGGAAGAAGAAGCAGAAAGCTGTGAAAAGTAATCTACTCCTCTATTAAATATTTAAACCCTGACCGTCTGGTCAGGGTTTTTTTGTGCCCATATTTAGCTTTGACCTAAGCATTTTACCTACTTTTACTAAAAACTAGATGATGAGAAAAACAATTTACCTTATTGGTGCCCTGGCTCTAATGGGATGCAGTTCCGAAGACTCTAAGGAGGATGAGAAAAAAGACAATGGCCCTAGTGTGTGCGACTGTGTGAACGGTGGAAAAGAAATGCGTGATAAAATTACTGATGCCGGTGATGATGACGACAAAATAAAAGAAGTTGAAGAGCAGTATAAGGACCTTAAAGAGGCTTGCGAGAAAATATCAAAACAACGCAATGAAGAATATAAGGACGCTGACGACGATAAAAAGAAAGCGCTAGAAGCAAAGTGGTCTGAGGAAATGGAAAACTGCGATAAATAAAAATAAGCACATCAGTAACAGTCATACGCTATGAAAAAAACACATCTTGTTATATCCACTGTTGCCTTCTCATTTCTGATGGCATCATGCAGCCAGCCGGATTTTTGTGAATGCATAGACAATGACATGAGAGGCGCACAGAAAGATGAGGGGCTATCTGAAAAATGTGAAGATGCTTATTCTGACCATAGTAAAGAGGAAATCAAGGAGTTAGTGGAGAGCTGCAATCCAGAATAAGACAAAAATCTACCATCCGTCCTCAAATTCCCGCCATCCGTATCTTGAATTCGAAAAAACTATAATATTTCCACGCGGATGGTCTATATTCGCGACACTTTTAAACGTTTAAATTAATTAGTGATGAAAAAAGTATTATTATCTGCTGCAGTATTAGCAGTATTAGGATTAAGTTCTTGTGGAACTGTTGATCCGGATGAAGTTGCCGCAGATTTGTGCGCATGTACAGAAAAAGAAGGTGACGACAAGAAAACTTGTCTTGACGAATTTGTAGAAGAATACAAAGACGCTAAGATCAAGAAAGATGATGAAGAGGAAATGATGACAAAAATCATGGAGTGTGCCGGTGGAGACATGGAAGCGCTTGATGCTTTAGCTAAAATGGCTAAAGAAGCTGAATAAGCCTCATCAAAACTTTTTAAAAACCTGACCTCAATCCTGAAGTCAGGTTTTTTTGTGCCCACCCTCAAGCGTATCTTTGCGTATCTTGCATAAAAATTTTCGCATGTCAATTAAATACCTCATCGCCAGTTTGGGAACCGCATTTATTTTGGTGTCATGCACTTCAGAATCGGCTAAAGACATTAAAACCAGTGACATCAAAGATGTATGTGACTGCGTTAATTCGCTTCAAATGGTGGTAGACGAATTAAGCATCCTAAAGGAGGAAGATCCTACCAGTGAAAACAAAACCCAAATGGCAGTTTTAAAAAGTAAACTAAAGGAAATTCGGAACCATTGTTATACGCAATTCAAGGTCGACAAAATGACCGAATGTGACGGATTCAAACAACTAGAAAAAGACATTGATGCACTCCGTTAAATTCATTTTTATTGTACTGGCATTGCTGGGCTTACAGGCTTGTGGCGACAACGACATGGAAAATCAGGCAGAAGAACTCTCTTCAGATTTTTGCAATTGCCTGGAGCAATCCAAAATAGACAACCCATCGGCTTACAAAGCTGTTGTTATCGGTACAAACAAGACCTTGAGATCCCACATGGATTCGTGTAGCAACTTGCTCAAAGATGATCTCCTAAAAGAGATAGAATCGTATGAAGACAAAGAAGACCAAACCGAATTTCTAAAATTGTTTTTGAAGGCACTCATCGACTCCGATTGTGGTGTTCATGCCTCTGAAGCCATTCCTTTTGACGCATTAAACTTATGGTATGAATCGCAAAATAAATAGGCTGGTCATTGGAATCACAGCTCTCCTGCTCGTCGTGAGTTTGGGTAGTTGTAGAGATGAAGACTCACCAGAGTCTATTGCCAACGATATGTGTTCCTGTATCCTGGATGCTGGCTTTTCTGCCGTAAAGTCTCAAGGTACTGATGGAGATGTGCTGCCACAATGTGCTCAAGACATTGCCGATAGAATTAAGGCGCTATTTGACAGCATGAGTAAAGAAGAAAAAGCAGAATTTACCCGAGAACTTCTCAAAGCCATGCTAGACACCAATTGCGTTGATTTTATGATCAAACAAATGGGCCACGAGCGCGTCATGAGTTACATTTTTACTCTGCTCGGGAAGTAGCCAGATTCAGCGCTTTTTTAGCTTGCACCAGGTGCCGGTCGTTGTGGTAAATGACCACTCGAAATGTATCCCCCAATCGCAGTTTAATTACTTTGGAAATGGAAATGGCTGTTTTAATGCGTTTAAGACTAAGGTGTCTTGCGGCCTCAAGCAGACCAATCATCTCGGTCAACTGCCCCTCAAACTCTTCTAAAGTCTCCATCCCTAAATCGCTGTTATTCGGATTCATATTGGAGAATGTGTTCATGGTATTCAATGTCTCCTTCGGACTCACACTTTTGGCAAAATAATTACCTAAAACACCACTTTTGAACGATCCCGTGGTTTTTAGGTCCTTCCCCTTTTGCATTCGTCTATCAATCTCAGGCAAATAAAACCTGCCATAGCGATTCAAATGCTCTATGCACTCCAATACGCTCCAGGTCTTCTCATCTTCCTTGTAATTCAGTGATTCCAATGAAGCCGTTTTCATCCGCTCCAAACCTTCCTGTCCCTTCTGGCAACGTGCCACTAAATCGTCTATCAATTCGTTTTGATCAAATGTCATGATTTGCTTTTTTACGTTGTCACAAAGATCACAGATCTGTCATCCTTAAACATTGATTTAAATCAAGATTTTTTTAATCGGGATAAGGTTTCCGGTGTCATTCTCAAATAGGACGCTATGTGTTTAGATGGAATCTCCTGAAACAACTGTGGACTGCGCTTCAACACGCGCAAATAGCGCTCCTTTGGTGAAGAGGTCAATAAGTCCTTTTCCCGCTCCAACTGGTCAAATACCAACTGCTCCAAAGACATCAACCAAAACTTCATCCTGTCTTCGTTTGCCATCATAAAAGCCCTGAAAGACTCACGTTTCAAAACTAAAACCCGCGTCTTTTTAATGGCTTGTAAACATAATTCCGACGGTTTCATACTGATAAAACAATCCAAAGCCGTGATCAAATCATTGCGGTAGCCAAAACGAATGACATGCTCGTCATCACCATCATTCACATAGGCTCTAATGCTCCCTTCCAACACAAAATACACATCCGTATTAATGGTCCCAGCCGTTTTAAGCATCTCATGCCGCTTCAAAGTCAACTCCTCTTCCCATAGATTGGCATCCAACAACTGCTGTCTAAAATCCTGTAGCTTTGTCTCCATAGCGTGCTTAAGTTAACACAGTTCATCTATTTATGCCACATATTTGTTTCTTTAGCTTACAAATTTATCCCATCATCGATAATTTAAAACCTTAATCCGCCTATCAACGTAAGCAAGCTCATGAAGTTAATCCTCCTTTTACTTTGTCCAATACTGGCCCTTACATCCCATGCTCAAACACCTGAGTATTTTAATCCTGACGCCCTCCCATCACTGGGTAACAGGAAATTATTGGAGGTTAAAGTCAAAAAAACCGGACCGTATTTTGGATATGCCAGAGGTAAAGTTGATGCCTTCGAATTGGGTGTGGAAAGACAATACAAAAAACTTAAAATCATCAGACCCATCACGCATGGCGTTCATTTAGGGTTCGACTACAATTTTAAAAACCACGTTTTGGGTTACCAAATGGGCTACTGGGCCAAAGAGGGCAGGTTAAATCTCACCTTTGGTGGCGATCTGGTGTTAAGAACAAATTTTGATCAAACGCGCTTTGGAGGAGGCCCCTGTATTGGCTATCGTTTGTTGGGTTTTCACCTTCAAACTGGTTACCATTTGTTAAGTAAGTCTGAGACTTTTACCAATACCAACGATTTTTTTATCCGTTTGAGGTTCACCCTGGTAAACGAACGGGAATGGGATGTCGATAGCGATTTCTCTCTCAAAGGCATGTTCAAAAGAGACAACAAAAAGAAAAAGAAGAAGAAAAAATAGTGGATTGTCATGTGGGGCACAGTATCCCGCTATCCATTATATCTCCACCTTCGCTTCAGCGAAGGTGGAGGATGTCATTCCTATCAGGGCGCCACTTCCTGCAAAATTTTAGCTTTTTCACCAAGCCAGAGTAACTATTCGCTCAGTTCAACTGTTTTCAATGAAAACAAATAATTACCTTACTCCGTCTAAACCAAATCAAACATGAAAACCATCCTATCACTTTGTACGCTATTATTGTGCACCTCATTGTGGTCGCAAAAAATCACCACCAAAAAACTCGATTCTAAAATTTCTGAGGTCACTGTATTTCTAGCTGGAGCAGAAGTGAGACAAGAAGCCAAAGTCAACCTCACGGCAGGTAAAACCAAGCTGGTTTTCAAAAATCAAACACCGTTTCTCGACCCAGCCAGTGTTCAGGTCGCTGTGGATAAAGACATCAACATTCTGAGTGTATCCTCTGAGCTCAACTTCCTGGTGCCCGAAACATTGGAACCAAGAATCAAAGCCATTAAAGACAGCATCACAGATATAGACAAAAATCTGGCAGAATTAGACGATTTAGTAGATGCTTACACAGTTGAAAAAGCCGTTTTACTGGAAAACAAGAAAGTGAGTGGCTCCCAAAATGGTTTGTCGGTAGACGAACTGGAAAAAGCTGTGAATTTCTTCAGAAAACGTGTGTTGGACATCAACCATAAACTCACAGAATTAACCGATCAACAGAGAAAAGACAGAGATTTGAGAAACAAACTCAACAAGCAACTCTCTACATTAAATTATGAGAACAATCCAAAGCGTTACGACATTCATGTGTTGTTGGAATCCTCTAGTGCTACCACTGTAGATTTAGGTTTAAGATATTTGAGCAGTCAGGCTGGTTGGGAACCTATTTACGACATTAAAGCCCAGGACATCAATAGCAACATCAATATTGTGTATAAAGGGCGTGTCTTCAACAACACCTCCATTCCGTGGGACAATGTCAAACTCTTTCTATCCAGTGCCGATCCTTATTTAAGTGCTGCACAACCCGAACTGTCACCCTGGTACCTCAACTACAGTTCTAACATTGCTTATAGAAAAAGTGCCCCAAAATCTGCCAATTACAACATGAGTGTGCAAAACAGAAGTGCAGATACCTGGGACAATAACCAAATGCAAAAAGTGAGCTACAAGGAAGTGCTCGTTTCAGAAGTCAGTGTGCAGTTCAATATCGACAAACCCTACTCCATTCCATCAGACGCCAAACCATATATCATTGGCATTTCAGAATCTGAGTTGCCAGCCACCTACTCTCATTTCTGCGTGCCTAAACTGGAAAAGAAAGCCTTCTTGCTAGCCAATGTAGTTGGTTGGGAGCAACTAAACCTTATAGAGGGTCCGGTTAACATCTACTTTGCCAATAAATATGTTGGAAAATCTGCTCTCAATCCATTTGAGTTCAACGATACTCTGGCCATTTCGCTGGGAAGAGACGACAAGGTATTGATAGAACGCATTGAGAAGTTAGACTTTGCTTCTAAGTCCATTTTGGGCAACCAACGCAAAGAAACTTACAAGTATGACATCAAAATCAAGAACCAGCATAGCAAAGCCATCAACATTGAGGTGCAGGATCAATACCCTATTTCAAAGAACAGCGAGATCAATGTGAACGTTAACGACATCTCAGATGCTGAGGAAAATGAAGAAACCGGTATCCTCACCTGGGACATTCAATTGGCACCAGCGCAATCTCAATCCTTTGAATTGAGCTACACCATCAAGTACCCTAAAAACAAACGCGTAGTTACCAAAACCAAGTACCGAACCTTAAACGCCCCATCTTTCTAAAGGCATTCGGTTCATAATTGGTAATTTTTATTAAATTCGCTCTCCCAATGGGGCATTAGCTCAGCTGGTTCCGACCCATCGGAACGCTACACGGGTTAAGACTTCCATGGGGCATTAAAATATTCAGAGTGAACTTAGGTAAGCCAAGGGACTAAGCGGAATTTGGCTCATTGATAAAAATTTACTCAGCTGGTCCCGACCTGTCGGGAGGTCACACTGGCATTGACGTATTGGGGAATTAGCTCAGCTGGCTAGAGCGCTACACTGGCAGTGTAGAGGTCAGCGGTTCGACTCCGCTATTCTCCACAAACCTGATACCATATGGTATCAGGTTTTTTTGTGTCCAATGCACCAATAGATTACGTTATAAATGCCTTGCTTTGTTCATTTTAACAAACACGTTCATGTTCTATGTCTATATTTTATATTCCAAGGCGATCAGCCGATTTTACATAGGTCAATCGGAAAACCCAGAAAAAAGATTGGTTTCTCACAACTCCGGTATATCCAGATACACCTCTGTTGCCAATGATTGGACCATTGTACATACCGAATCATTTGAGGATAGAACTGGTGCCATTAAACGAGAACGGCAGATAAAGCGGATGAAAAGTAGGAGGTATATTGAAGATTTGGTAGGGAGATCTTGAATTTAAGCGTGCCCTGTCACCGTTTTCAGGGAGGTGAATTTGGTGGTTTTTGGTGTGGTATTTCAATAAAATAGTCGGTAGTATTGGATTGTGTGCTATGTTGATTATGACCTTTAAATTAAAAATATGCTAAATGATGTTAGTGCGGTTAAATTCGGAGCTCCTGCAGCAGAAAGAGATATTAATCAAGGACTAAAGGACTATTTCATTGAAACCGGGGCTTTTAACCGCCTTAAGAACCATAGGAAAACAATAATACTTGGCAACAGGGGGACAGGAAAAAGTGCTTTAATGAAAATGCTTGCAAAGCACTTTAGAACAGAAAATGCTATAGTAATTGAAATGACTCCTGAAGATTATTCATATGATCTTCTACAATCTGCTCTAAAAAAGGAATCTGATGGCTCGTGGGCCAAAGTAAGTGCGTTTACAGCTTCTTGGAAATATTTGCTCTACGTAATTGCCCTAAAAAAATATCAAGAAGCTTTAAAGACTTCATTCAAAACAACTGCCAAAAATTCGCACAAATACTTAAGAAACAACCACAAGGGAAGTCAACAATCTTCCTTCGATATATTCATCTCATACTTGAATAGAATCGAAGGTCTCAAGGTCGGTCCATATGAGGCTGGCATTAAGAGTAAAGAACTACAACATTTATATAAACTCGAAGAGATTATCGAATTATTACCTGAGCTAAAAAAATTAGCCGCAAGAAAACCAATAATTTTCCTAATTGATGAATTAGATAAGGGTTGGGATGGCTCGGAAGATGCTAAGATGTTTGTTGCTGGATTGTTTCAAGCAGCCCTATCTCTAAATGAACTCTCCTCTAATTTCAAAGTAATTATTTCTTTAAGAAAAGAGTTACATGACAACATTCCTACTTTATACGATGACTATCAAAAGAACATAGATCTTTTCGAAGGTCTAGAATGGGACGAAGACTCATTATTTCAATTAATTACAAAAAGAATAGAACACTCAATAAGCGGTCTTGCCTACAGAAATCCCAAAGAAAAGTGGAATTTAATATTTGCTGAAAAAATAATGGATATAGATTCATTTAAGTACATTGTAAGTAGGACATTGTATAGACCCAGAGAAATAATTCAACTGTGCACAGAGTCTCAAGATCGGGCAATTGAAAAACGGAGAAACAAAATAGGAATTAATTCAGTGGTCAGTGCAGAGGCTAAATACTCCGAAAATCGGACAAAAGACATCTCCGCTGAGTATAAGTTTCAATACCCCAATTTAATCAACCTTTTTGAGGTTTTTAGAGGTAAAGAATGTAGTATTAAAAGGTCGGAACTTGAGGACATTTGTTCTAAAATAATACTTGGAGACCTAAAAACGGGCGTAAAGCTGAATTGGTTAGATGGTCAAAATGAAGAATTCATTATTAATATTTTATGGCAAGTTGGTTTCTTACTAGCGAAAACTACCGCTACGGTTAACAATGAACAATGTCATGATTATTTTGGAATTCATCAAATTTCATTGATCAATCTTGGAAATATTAAAGAATTTTCAATCCATCCAATGTTTAGGATTTTTCTAGGTATCAAAGAGTAATAATAATAGTCATTCACCTGAGAAGGAAACTTAAACATAACCAGAGTTGATAAGAGCCTCTCCTACCCAAAACTACCTCACCCCAAAAACGCCCCATACATCCAAACCAACTTCTCCTGCTCTCTGATGTAATCACTCATCAAGGCACTGGTGCCTTCGTCTCCGGAATCACCACTCAATTCCATGATGGTTCTTTGCTTCTTCAAAAGAATCTCAAAACTTGATAACAGAGAATTCACCGTTTCTTCTGATCCCGTGTAGTTAATCGCCTCTTTGATCTCCGAATGTTTGAGATATGAAGAGTAGGCATGTGCCGGTTGACCGCCAAGTGTCAATACACGCTCTGCTATTTCATCTACTTTGATCAATAAATCATTGTAGAGTTCCTCAAATTTTACATGTAATTCGAAAAACTTGTCCCCCTTGATGTTCCAGTGAAAGCCCCGTACATTCATGTAGTAAATTTGGTAGTTGGCCAACAAATCATTTAACTGCTCGATTAATTGTTCTGATGATGCCTGGTTTAAACCTATCCTATTCATAGTATGTCTTTTGTGATTAATTCGATACAAAGATGAGTCAGATCTATATATAAATCAAATTAATAATTACTATACCGATATAGTTATTGACTATATTTTTAGTATGACCCTACAACAATTAGAATACGTTGTGGCTTTAGACATCCACAATAATTTCGTGAAGGCTTCTAAGCATTGTTTTGTCACTCAACCCACGATCACACAGCAACTTCAAAAACTGGAAGATGAGATAGGGTTTCAGATTTTCGATAGAAGTCAGTCTCCTCTGAAACCCACAGAGATGGGAGAACTCATTATTGCCAAGGCCAGAGGCATTTTAACTGAAGTCAATCAACTCAAGGACATGGTGAATCAGGAACGAGATAGTGTATCCGGTCGTTTCCGAATTGGCATCATTCCTACCATTGCACCATATGTTGTTCCCAAGTTTATTGGCAACTTCATAAAACATTACCCTGATACCAGCCTGGACATTGAAACCATGCAATCGGAAGACATTGTAAATGCCATTCACAAAGATCAATTGGACATAGGTATTTTGGTGACACCTATGGAAGACAAGCAGCTCAGGGAAATTCCACTCTACAACGAGCCGTTTCTATATTATGGCACTCATCCTCATCAGAAAAAGACCATTGGTAAAGAAGACGTGGAGCACCAAAAAGGCTTGTGGCTGATGAGCAGCGGTCACTGTTTTGGGAAACAAATTCTCAATATCTGCGAAACCAAAGGCGCGCAGTCACCAATGAATTTCAAAAGTGGGTCAATTGAAACGCTTATCAAAATGGTAGATGAACACGGTGGCTTTACTTTAATCCCTGAGATGGCCAGTGAGCATGCCAATCAGGAAAAAATAATGCGCTTTGAAGACCCCATCCCCATCCGGGAAGTTAGCCTGGTTGTGCATAAGGGTTTTGTGAAAGAAGGTTTGATTTCCGCAATAAGGAAAAGCATTTTAGCGATTGTCCCAAAATCATTCGACAAAAATGAGCACTTTATTAAAGTCAAGTGGAGATAATTTACCATATTCAAATCACCTAATTCTGTTTCAATGACTGTCCAAGACATTATAGACGCCCTTCATGACCTGCAAGATCCGGAAAAGGTCACTTTCAAACAGAAAAAATTTGGAATTGCAGCACATAACTCGCTGGGGATTTACCACAAAGAGCTCAAAATAATGGCCAAAGACATTGGTCAGAACAGTGATTTGGCAATTGAGTTATTTGAAACCAATATCTATGAAGCCCGACTATTATGCAGCAAACTGTTCAAGCCGAAAGACCTTACTGAAGAACTCATGGAGAAATGGGTCGTGACTTTCGAAAACTGGGAGATTTGTGACAGTTTTTGCATGGGCGTATTTGCCAAAAGCAAGTTGCCTGTTCCCAAAATATTTGAATGGAGCGAACGCAAACCTGAATTTGAAAAAAGGGCATCATTTGCCACGATGGCAGCCCTGTGCATGGCGGATAAAAAGGCTGGAAACGATCAATTCGACCAATTCTTTCCACTGATCACACGGGCAGCTACCGACGACAGACTCTATGTTAAAAAAGCCGTGAATTGGGCATTGAGAAACATTGGAAAACGGAACATTGACCTTCACCAAGCTGCTGTTGAAGTGGCTGAAGACATATTGAAAATGGAGAACAAGGCAGCCAAATGGATCGCCAAAGATGCGCTGCGTGAATTCCAAAAGGATGGCTTGCGCATGTCTGACTATCCCAGAGCGCAATACAGGCCTTAGTGCTTTACATCTGAATATCATTGGTGTTCTCAAATGCCTCCGGAAGTTCCTCCTCATCAATAATCTGTAAGATATCTCTGGAAATCCCTCTTGCAATGTTAGAAATCGGCACGTCATTAGGTGAGCCTTCAAAAGGATTTTCACCCGCTAATCCCACACGCAACATGGTATTAAACACCCAAATAACAATCACCGTAAAGGGAATGTTAAACCAAACAAAATAGTCTCCAAAACTGCTCCCGGCTGCAGAAATATCTGCTCCCATACTGGCAAAGGTTGGAATAATGGCCATCGGCAATAACCACATAAATATATGTACAAAATGGTATCCCAAACTTCCGTATTGCTTTGGATAAGGAAAGTTCTTTATGCGTTCCGACTTGCCCTGCAGTGCTGTAAGTTCTTGCAACATCCCTTGTAATTCAAGTAAAGAGAAATCCCATAACTTTTTTTCATCCGTTAGTTTTCTTAAATGCTTAGACTGAAGACTGATAATCGCATTGGGTTTGTTATCCTTGGACATCACGTAATCATATTCTTCTTTGGATAGATATGGTTCCAATTCGTCCTCCAATGGTGTGTTAAATTCAGGTACGTTGTACACAAATTTATGCTTGCTGTTATCTTTTTGATAGGATGCCTCCCATGGTTTTTTAGCCCTCATGGCATAGCGAAGGACTGTTAACCAGGCAATGTGTCTGTGTGTGATGGTTTTAATTGCTTCACTTTCATCCTGGCTAATTTCGCTTCTATGTAGATAAAAACTGTCTTTAACCGTGATAATCAGGGTTCTTGAAGTATTCACAATACCGCCCCAAATTTTCCTTGCTTCCCAAATTCTATCATAGGCTGCATTGTTTTGAAAACCGACCAAAAAAGCCACTGCTGTACCCACCAATCCAACGGGCGTCAAAGGCACCTGAAGCCACTTGACATCCAGCACATCAAATAGCACGGTTATTAAGGTCGAGAATGCGACGAAGAAAATAATCTCTCGCTTGGTCCAAATAATGACACTTTTAAAGGAAAATCGCCTTTGGGTATACATGGTTTAACTTTTAAAGTTGCGGAATAAGACAGACTGGATAAAAGTAGATATTTTTTCCTTTCTAATGAGGATTGTCCTTCTTCAGGTAGCAATCAGCTCTACAGACTCCCAACTGTAGAAAAAATTACACGATTCTTGGTGTTTTTACGCACTCATATCAAATTAAAGAAATTCAAAATACTGATTTATAGACTGTTAAATTTAGGAATGATTTAGGCAACTCTTTACACAAACCTAAAAACGTAAACTATGAAACTAATTAAATTGAGTCTGATTGCTTTGAGCCTTCCATTCATGGTAGTCTCATGTGACGACAAGAAAGAAGCCGAAGATAAAGACGATACATCCGACAATGCACCCACTACTATTATTGAAAAAGAAGTAGTAGAACCAAGTCCGGAACCAACTCCTGAAAAAGACAAAACCAAATTTAATCTGGACACGGAAAATGGTACAGTTGGCTTTGAAAATGACAAAGTGGATGTTGACCTAAACCTTCCGAGCGAAGAAGACGATAAACAATAATTCCTTTTCACATAGCGCAGCAAACGAAAGCGGAGTACTCGCAAGGGTGCTCCGTTTTTTTATTGCAGTGCCTCAGGTTTATGCTCCAGACATTCATAGTCTCTTCCGGAATCTATTAGGGATCTTAGGAATGCGGATACTTCTGCATCTGATTCCATTGGCGAACTACAGGTGTTACTGGTACAGAAAAACATAGTGCCCCCTTCAAATGGGGATAAGAAATCCTTTTCCTCGGGCAAATTAGACAGGTCTGTTCGCTCAAATAACACATACTGATCAGGAGACAACAATACGCTTTGAAGCATCTGAATTTGATCGGGCGTCATGGGTTGGCTCAGATTTTCAGACAGCAACTCAGCATGGAAAGGTTCCCGGTATAATTGATCATTCAATGATAGAAGATAGGGTATTTTCCCCCCATTCTTTTGATGCTTCACTTGATTAATGGTTTTGAACAAGGTCCTGGACATAGTCAGGATATCAGAATTGCTTTTGATATGACCAAGTTTGTTAAACGTCAGGGCTGTTTTTGCCACAGTAGTAAATTCCGGGCTGGCAGGGACAACTAATTCACCGGCAACCGACATCAGACCCTTTTGATCGTCATAAAACACAGCCATCATCTTGAGGGCAGTTTTTTTGGCCTGATTCAGATATACCTGATTTTGTGTCAGCTCATAGCTCGCTATCAAAAGCTCCAGAAATGCTTGATTATCTGCCAAAGACCAAAATTTCTCCGCTTGTTCTTTGCGCACCACAAGATCTTCTTTCAATCTATTTTCCAAAAGGTAGTCAGTAATCTCTATACTGCGTTCTTTATATTTGTCCACTCCTGTGGCGGCCCATAAATAAATGAACGCTTCCGCCAATTGGGCATTCTCTTTCGTGTATTGAGATTGGTCGATAGACGGCACACCCATTTTCATGCGTTCAACACTGTCCTTGAGATAATAGCCAGAAGAATGGACACCCGAAATTAAATCGGCATTTTGACTATTGCTGAACATGGGACCACCGTTGCTCAAAAAGTTGAAGCAGTAATCCGCTATTTTAACCGCTTGAGAGATGGCTTCTTCATTCTGATATTTTGAGCCATAAAGTGTATACAGCTTGATATACCTGGCCTGTATTTTCAGTAATTTCTCGTAGTGTTGGCTGGTCCAGCTGCGCCTGGTTGAATACTGATAGACACCTCCCCACACAGGATCTACCAAATTGTAAGAGTTCTTAATTGTGATGTCCAGCCATCTCTTCAGGTTATCTGAGCTTTTAGCCTTCGCAATAACAAACTCAACAGTGCCCTCAATTAAAGATTTCTGGAACCAATTGTGGCCACCTTTCTCAAAATCAAGTGACTCAAATAAGCGACATGTGAGTTTATCTATGTTTAAGTCTTCACTACCCGTTTTAAAATCCGAAATCTCTGGCTCCTGGACAACGGGATTAGCCACAACTTTTTTCAGTGCTCGCAAAAATTCATTGGGATTTTGATAACCCGTGAGCTGCAACAATTCCTGACCTTGAGCATTGAAAACGATGGTAGCCGGCCAACCGTACTTCTTGTATGCAGCATATAAATCTGGTCTTGAATCCTGATCTTCTTTGGCAATGATGAAATACGTGCTCAGATAGTCTATCACCTCTGAGTTACTATATGTACTGTCGTCCATTACATGACACCAGTGACACCAATTAGCACCCACATCCAACAAAACCAATTTCTGAGCGGAATCAGCTTTATCAAACGTTGTTTGATCAAATGCTTGCCAATTAAGATGATTGTGTTTCGGCTGCGCAAGCTCATCCTTCCCAGAATCCTTCTGCTGAACCGCATTTGCTTCATCAGTTTGACACGCGCACATGCATAAACCAATCACCAGGAAAGCTAAAATTGTCCTCTTTTTGATCATATCTAAAGTTAGGTATTAATCCATCACACTAATTTAATTTGCGATATTCCGTAATCGATCCCGCTTGCTCCACTCTACATTTGGGGTATGAAAACAAAACAATTACTCCTATTATTGATGGTCTCTGTATTATTCGGATCATGCGGCACTATCAGGATTCAGAAACGCCAGCACAGAGGAGGTTGGTATATTCATCACATTCCCAAAAATCCGAAAATTGACAGGAATGTCATAAAAGAGAAGGTCAAGGAATTTGATAAGGATTTGGCTATAGACGGTAAGGATGAATTAAAATCGTATGCTGTTGATCTAATTGAAAATAAAGAGCTTGTTGACACAGCTGAGATTGGTGACGAAATGAAAACCACAATCATCGAACACGAAACGATCGAAATTCACAAACCCCAAGAAACTGGTCACAAACAAATGCCAGCATTGAAAGTTCAGGAACTTGAACCCAACATCTGCCTTCCGGACACCTCAATAGAAAAAGTCGAAAAGGAAATCATTCATGTAGGCAATACAAATTCTGATGAGTTAGTTCAAGACGGCAATACCGATGACATAAAACCCAAAAAGACATGGTCGTCAGTGAAAGTTGCTTTGGTGCTGTTTCTTCTTTTTGCCGCAACTTTCATCTGCGTGGTGGGTACACTTATTTTATTTATCACCACATTGTTCACAGCCACAAGTGCCGGGGGATTGGTTGCAATATCCTTATTTGGCTTTTTGATTGTTTCTATCCTGGCCTCTGTTTTTGTTCCTAAATGGATTACCAATATCGCGAACAAGGGAAAGACTGATGCTGAAATCGCAAGAGATGAAGCGCTCGAACAACAGAAAAAAATGGAACGGGAAAAACGCCTAGAACACCGGAGATCAATCTGGGGGTGGTAGTCAGCTCATCAGTTTTTAAAAACTGATTAATATAGTGGTCTGAGTCTTATTTATCAGCCGTAATGCTAGCCTTTAAGAACTCCTGATTCATTCTGGCAATATTGGTCAGCGAGATGCCCTTAGGACATTCAACCTCACATGCTCCGGTAACCGTACAGTTTCCAAAACCTTCTTTGTCCATTTGGTCTACCATGTTCAACACACGTTCTTTGGCTTCCACCTTACCTTGTGGCAAAAGTGCCAATTGAGATACTTTGGCGGACACAAATAACATGGCTGAGGCGTTCTTACAAGTGGCTACACAGGCCCCACAACCAATGCAAGTGGCTGCATCAAATGCCTCATCAGCATCTGCTTTTGGAATTGGAAGCGCGTTGGCATCTTGTGTATTTCCTGAGGTGTTGACAGATACAAAACCGCCTGCGTTCATAATTCTGTCGAAAGCCGTTCTATCAACCACCAAATCTTTGATAACTGGGAATGCAGCTGCCCTCCATGGCTCAATGTAAATGGTATCGCCATCATTGAACATTCTCATGTGCAGCTGACAGGTAGTTACACCTCTATCTGGTCCGTGAGCCTCTCCGTTAATGTACATTGAGCACATTCCGCAAATTCCTTCTCTACAATCGTGATCGAATGCAACAGGATCTTCTCCTTTACTCACCAATTGCTCATTGAGTACATCCATCATTTCTAGAAACGACATGTGTTCTGAAATATCAGTCACCTTATAATCTACCATTTTACCTGGCGAATTAGCGTCACTTTGTCTCCAAATTTTAAGCGTAAGATTCATTCCTTTTCCTGCCATTTTGTATAGTTTATTAGTTGATTAGCCAGTAGGCAATAGCACTTTTCGTTCAATTGACCTAATAAATGCATTCAACATTTTATTTTCTTCTGTTATCGTATCAGATAATTGCACCACTGCATCAGCACTTATAAAATCAAGTTCCAGAGCAATGATTAATTGTGTTTCTAACTCAAGCAAAGAGCCCCTTGCAATTTTCAAAAACTGAATATCGTTTTTAGTGTAATTTCGACCCCAGCCTTCGGCAATATTTGACGGAATTGACACAGCAGATCTTCTCATCTGACTGACCAAACCAAATTTCTCTTCTTCAGGAAAAGCTTTTGTCAATGCATATGTCAATTTAACAATGACAATGCCCTTTTGCCATATCTTTAAGTCTTTATATGTCTCAAAGTCTACCACCTAATTCCTAATCAACTATTGCCTAATTAACTTATTCTTTTATTTATAACTTCTCTGTTTCAATTCAATATTTTCGAACACCAAATCTTCCTTATGAAGCACGGCATCACTTGGCTCTCCTTTGTGCTCCCAGGCAGCAACATACTTAAAGTTGACATCATCTCTCTTCGCTTCACCTTTTTGCTCTCCACTTTCCTCAACGGATTCTTCACGATAATGTCCACCACATGATTCATTTCTGTGCAAAGCATCTTTAGCAAACAATTCTCCCAATTCAAGGAAATCCGCTACTCTACCTGCTTTTTCCAATTCCGGATTGAAAGAATCCATAGAACCTGGTACAAACACATCTTTGTAAAACTCTTCTCTGATCTGCTTAATTTCAGCAATCGCTTCAGTCAATCCTTGAGCGTTTCTAGCCATCCCAACTTTATCCCACATCACTTTACCTAAACGCTTGTGAAAATGATCAACTGACTTAGTTCCTTTATTATTAATCAAGGCATTCAGTCTATCCTGAACAGTTTTTTCTGCCTCAACAAACTCTGGTAAATCTGTTGAAATTGGTCCGGTTCTAATGTCATCAGCCAAATAATCTCCAATCGTATATGGCAATACGAAATAGCCATCCGCCAATCCTTGCATCAAGGCAGATGCACCTAATCTATTGGCACCATGATCTGAGAAGTTAGCTTCTCCAGCCGCATAACATCCTGGAATGGTAGTCATCAAGTTATAATCTACCCAAAGTCCACCCATCGTGTAATGTACGGCAGGATAGATCATCATGGGTGTTTTGTACGGATTATCATCCGTAATTTTTTGATACATCTGGAACAGGTTTCCATACTTGGCTTCAATCACACCTTCACCCAGCTCCTTTACGCGCTGATCAGATGGATTCTTTTCTCCCATAACAGTTGCTTTCTCTTTACCATATCTCATAATGGCAGAACTGAAATCAAGATATACAGCCTCTCCAGTTGCATTCACTCCAAAGCCAGCATCACATCTTTCTTTAGCCGCTCTTGAAGCCACATCTCTCGGAACCAGGTTTCCGAATGCCGGATATCGTCTCTCCAAATAATAATCTCTTTCTTCTTCAGACAAGTCCGTTGGTTTCTTTTTACCAGCTCTAATTGCCTCAACGTCTTCCATTTTCTTGGGCACCCAAATACGGCCGTCGTTTCTCAAAGATTCCGACATCAAGGTCAATTTGGATTGATAATCACCTGAACGAGGAATACATGTTGGGTGAATCTGGGTGTAACATGGATTCGCGAAGAAAGCCCCTTTTTTATGCGCTCTCCAGGCTGCAGTGACGTTGGACCCCATAGCGTTAGTAGATAAGAAGAATACGTTTCCATACCCACCTGAAGCCAGCACCACTGCATGAGCAGAATGTCTTTGAATCTCACCTGTGATTAAGTTTCTGGCAATAATTCCTCTGGCTTTACCATCAACAATCACCAATTCAAGCATCTCGTGACGGTTAAACATCTGGATTTTTCCTTTACCTATCTGACGACTCATGGCAGAATAGGCGCCCAATAACAATTGTTGACCCGTTTGACCTTTGGCGTAGAATGTTCTGGATACCAAAACCCCACCGAATGATCTGTTGTCTAACAAACCTCCATATTCTCTTGCAAATGGAACGCCTTGCGCCACACATTGATCAATGATGTTCGCAGATACTTCTGCCAGTCTGTATACATTGGCTTCACGTCCTCTGTAATCCCCACCTTTTACTGTATCGTAAAATAAACGGTAAGTGGAATCGCCATCGTTTTGATAATTCTTAGCGGCATTGATACCACCTTGAGCAGCAATGGAGTGTGCCCTTCTTGGTGAATCCTGAAAGCAGAAACACTTGACGTTGTAGCCCATTTCGGCTAATGACGCTGCTGCAGAACCTCCGGCTAATCCGGAACCAACCACGATGACATCAATCAATCGCTTGTTGGCAGGGTTCACTAAGTTAATCTTGTTCTTATGGTTGGTCCATTTATCTTTAATTGGACCTTCTGGTATTTTGGCATCTAATTGACTCATGTTTGTAGAGAATTATTGATTTAGATGGTGAAATAATGCGATAAAAATAAATCCGAGAGGCACCACGATGGCGAATATCTTCCCGAATTTCTGAAGACCTGTAAGGTATCTTTTGTTGGTCACACCTACCGACTGGAAAGCGGCTCCAAAACCGTGCATCAAATGCAGGGCCAACAAAACAAAACTCACACAGTAAATGGCAACACGAACCGGATCTTCAAATCTATGTTGAAGCTCATGAAAATACCTTGTTGGGCTTCCTTCCAATCCCTGAACATATTTCAAGTCTATTTCCGGCACCCAAAAATCGTAGAAATGTAAACCCAGGAAACCGAGAATAACTGCCCCTGTGTAAATCATATTTCTCGACATCCAGGATGAATTTGCACTGGGCTTATTCATGGCGTATTTGACGTTCCTTGCTTTGGTGTTTTTCATTTCCAAAATGAATCCCATCACAAAGTGAATAATTACCCCGGCAATCAAAATGGGTTGCATAACGAATTGAATCAATACGTTAGTCCCCATAAAATGAGAAATCTCATTGAAGGTTTTCTCATCAATAACTGAGGTGAAATTGATCAGAAAATGCTGAAGCAGAAAGATCACCAAAAACAGACCTGATGCGGCCATGATTAATTTTCTGCCGATAGACGTGCTACTTGAACCTGTGTTAGCCATATTAATTTTTTTGATTTAGCTCCAAGCAAAGTTAAAGGTCAAACCCGTTCGTGCTATCTTTTTGTGTTATTTAGAACCTTTCTAGATAAGACCGCTTCTGCTACCGACTAAATTTGAGTCTCTAATAAAACCGCAAATGCTTACATTTGTTCGGAACACACCATTTGAAATATCCCAATTATGAAGTACGATCCGATAGACAAATCCTTATACATCCATAACCGTGAACGCTTTGTGAAAAACATGGCCAATAATTGTTTGGCAGTCTTCAATTCGAACGACATTTTTCCGATTAGTGCAGACAGTACCATGCCGTTTCAACAGCATAGAGACATTTTACATTTAAGCGGAATTGATCAGGAAGAAAGTATTTTGGTGTTGTTTCCGGATTGTCATAATGCCAAGCACAGAGAGGTTTTATTTTTGAGAGAAACCAACGAACACATTGCCGTTTGGGAAGGTCATAAATACACTAAAGAAGAAGCATTTGAGGCTTCAGGGATCAAAACGGTGTATTGGCTGGATCAATTTGACACCATTTTTAAGACTTTAATGGCAGAAGCAGAAGGCTGCTACATCAATACAAATGAGCACTTGCGGGCTAAAACTGACGTTCAAACACGTGAAGATCGGTTCATCAAGAAATACAAAAAACAGTATCCTGGTCATACCTATCACAAAAGTGCCCCAATCATGCATCAAATAAGATCCATTAAACACCCCTTGGAAATTGATGTCATGCAAAAAGCTTGTGATATTACGCACGCCTCATTTCTGAGAGTATTGGATTTTGTAGAACCGGATGTTTGGGAATATGAAATTGAAGCTGAGATTATGCATGAATTCCTGAGAAGTCGTTCGAAAGGGTTTGCCTACACCCCAATTATTGGCTCTGGTGCAAACGCATGCGTGCTTCACTATATTGAGAACAATACACAATGTAAAGCAGGTGAGGTCATTTTGATGGATTATGCCGCCGAATATGCCAATTATGCATCAGACATGACGCGTTGTGTGCCTGTGTCTGGTCGTTTTACAGACCGACAAAAAGCTGTATACAACTCTGTACTTCACGTTAAAAATGAAGCCACTAAGTTATTGGTGCCCGGAACTATGCTGGCAGATTACCATAAAGAAGTGGGGACATTGATGGAAGCTGAATTACTCAAACTAGGTTTAATAGACTCTACGGACGTTAAAAATCAAAACCCCGATTGGCCAGCCTATAAAAAGTACTTCATGCACGGCACGTCTCATTTTATTGGATTAGACACGCATGATGTTGGTTTATGGCACAAACCCATTGAAGCCGGCATGGCATTCACAGTGGAACCAGGTATTTATATCCCAGAAGAAGATCTTGGGATCAGATTGGAAGATGATGTGATCGTTCAAAATTCCGGTGAACCATTGAATCTCATGGGCGACATTCCTATTGAAGCGGAAGAGATCGAAGACATCATGAATGGATAAACCAGTCTTACCTTATAGTGATTTTGGTCGTGGCCCTGTTGTTGTATTCATTCATGGATTTTTAGAGAACCGGAAAATGTGGGAAGGAATTCTTCCGGAATTTTCTGATGATTACCGTTGTATTTGCGTAGACCTGCCCGGACATGGAGACAATTCCGATATTCACCATGAAGAATCTATGATCAGCATGGCTGAAAAGGTCGCTCATCTCCTAAATACTTTGAACGTTCACGAATTCATTTGTATCGGGCATTCCATGGGCGGCTATGTGGCGTGCGAACTCGCTCAACTTTGTCCGGATCGCTTACAAACAATTATTCTACTCGCCTCCCATGCTGATTGTGATGATCCTGAAAAGAAGGAGAATCGAACCAGGGCAGAAGTCGTCATTCAAAATAGGTATGAGAGTTTTGTAAAGGAAGCGATTCCGGGGTTATTTCACTCAGACAATGTATCTGAACATGAAACAATCATTCATAAATACATCCGGATGGCAATGAGCCATATGCCTTCAGCCATGGTTATTTGCTCAAAAGCCATGAAAAACCGTGAAAGTGCACTGGAAAAATTGAATAAACTGGCATCAAGAATTCATTTTGTTTGTGGTGATTTGGATCCAATTATTCCCCTGGAAAAAGTGACCACACAAAACCAACAGCTCATTAATTCAAGTCTCCACGTAATTGAAAATTGTGGCCATATGCCGCACATAGAGTCTGAAAAAGCACTAACTATACAGCTGCTTTCATTGTTGCAAATGAGTGCCAAAAAGCAAAAAACTCCGATCTAATTATCGGAGCTTTTTATCTGTCTAAAGTTTGCTTTCTTTAGTTGGGATCCATCAACAATAAATATGGTGTAAACACCTTCAGACAAAGCTTTTGTAGAAACAATTGCTTCACCATTGTCAATTTTTCCAGTAGTAATGACTCTGCCACCTTCATCACATAAATCATAAAAAACAACAGCAGAACTTGATCTATATTGAATTTTGAGCGAACTAGCAGCAGAGTCTTGAAGTAAGTCAATCTCGCACATCTCCTCATATTTTAATTCAACATATATGGTTATACGTAAGCCCTGAAAATTTGGACATGAAATGCCTCCCGGATTGATCAAATGGTGCTTTTTTGGTTCAAACAGGTTGTTTTCATACATCAAATGACACGACTTGTATGAAAAATTGAACATTTTCTTATGAAAATGGTGGGAATCTTACATTTTACGGATTTTATCAGACATGTTATGCATAGATTGATGTAACTTGGTAACATCCAATTCAATCTTATGGTCAAATTTTTACTATTCACCAGTATTGTTCTGTGTTCTCTCGGTACCTTTTCTCAGGACGAACAGCCAACACTTAATCTGGCTTCTGACAAAGTTCAACTAGACAATAACGTACTCAGCTTCATAGCAGACAACGATCCGCTAAACCAAAGTGTTTACTATCTGATTCAGTTTTACGAAACACCCAGTCAAACAGCCAAAGAAACATTGGAGCGACTGGGCATGGATTTTTATGACTACATACCTGAGCACGCTTATTTCGTACGAATTCCCAGAAACTTCAATCGGGAACAACTTAAACAGAAAGACATTTTTAGCATCACACCCATTTTTCATGAGCTCAAAGTCAATCCACAAATTGCCAAAGGACTGGAAGCTGGTTACTATAACAGCAAAAACGAGTTGCTACTGACTGTTAGATTTTTTGAAGGTGTTCACCCCAGCAAAATTCAACAGATTGTTCAAACCCTGGGAATTGACGTTTTGGAATTTAACCAACGGCTCAATCAAATCGTGTTTAATTATAACGAATCTGACATTAGAACGATCACCGCTATTGAAGAGGTGAAAATGGTAGATGTTTTGCTCCAGGAATTGCGACCAGAAGACAATTTAGGACGTGCACTGCACCGCTCAAGCAGCATTAATCACAACGATCCTTTAGGACCAAAATTTGATGGGACGGGTGTGAGCGTGGCGGTAAATGACGATGGTGAAGTTGGACCACATATTGATTTCACCGGTCGAACTGATCAAACTGATGTAGCCGGAGATCAAACCGGAGACCATGGTGATATGGTTGCTGGTATTTTAGGTGGTGCCGGAAATTTAAATCCTTTGCATGAAGGCATGGCCAAAGGTGCTTTTTTATGGATTAGACAATACAGCAGCAGCCTGCCTAATACCGTGAATCTTCATCAAAATGATGATGTAATGATATTCTCCTCTTCATATGGAGATGGCTGTAATGCAGGATATACAGGATTGAGTAATCAGGTTGACATGGAAATCAGGCAAAATCCATCACTTATTCAAGTTTTTTCATGTGGAAACAGTGGCGGTAGCAATTGTGGTTATGGTGCAGGATCGGGCTGGGGTAATATCACTGGCGGGCACAAGCAAGGGAAAAACGTAATCGCCACAGCCAACATGGAAAGAGACGAAGGATTGGCCAATAGCAGCAGCAGAGGTCCGGCAATGGATGGCAGAATCAAGCCAGATATCACTGCACACGGAAATGGTCAAATTTCCACTGATCCGAATAACTTATACAGTCCTGGCGGTGGCACCTCTGCAGCAGCACCAGGAATTTCAGGTGTGTTGGCGCAACTTTATCATGCCTACAGAAGCTTTAATGGAGGGAATAATCCTGAATCTGCTCTACTCAAATCCAGCTTACTAAATGCCGCCGATGATCTCGGAAATGTTGGTCCGGATTTTCAATTTGGTTGGGGACGTGTCAACGCTAAAAACGCACTCGAAATCATTGAAAACAATCAATATTTCTCTGATGACATTACCCAATTTGACACTGACAATTATACACTGACTGTACCTGCAGGTGTTCAGGAAGTCAAAATCATGCTGTACTGGAGCGATTACGAAGGCAATCCGGTGTCTACTACCGCCCTGGTAAACGACTTAGATCTTGAAGTGAGCGATGGCACCACACATCTTCCATGGGTATTAGACCCAACACCTAATGCGACAAACCTGGATGCACCAGCCACAACTGGCGTTGACCACCTCAATAACATGGAGCAAGTCAGTATTTTAAATCCGGCGGCCGGCAACCTCAACATTTCTGTTAATGGATTTGATGTCCCTCAAGGACCGCAAAGATACTATGTGGTATACCGATTTATATATGATGACATCACCGTGATTTACCCTAACTCAGGTGAAGGCTTTGTACCGGGTGAAACCGAGCGTATTTTCTGGGATGCTTACGATAACACAGGTAATTTTGATTTGGAATACACAATTGATAATGGCAATAACTGGGTGCCCATTACCGGTGTTCCTGGCAACGACAGATCTTACGATTGGACTGTTCCCAATTCGGTTTCCGGTTTGTGCAAAGTGAGAGTAAGGAGAACTGGCAACTCAGACGATTCTGACGCAAATTTTTCCATCATAGAGACACCACAGAACATTGAAGTTTCACAGGTTTGTCCGGGTTATGTAGCCATCACATGGGACACCGTGCCGGACGCCAGCGCCTATGTGGTTTATTTGTTGGGCAATCAATACATGGACTCAATTGGCACAACCACTACCAACGTTTTTCAGGTTCCGGCAAACATCAACATAGAACATTGGATTTCGGTAGCTGCCATTCCTCAAAACAATCCTGGCACAGTTGGAAGACGCGCCATCGCTATTTATTACGATGGATCAGGTGTATTGAATTGTTCTGTACCCAATGACCTTTCTGTCCATGAAGTAATATCTCCTGCGGTAACGGAGGCATGTTCATTCGACAATACCCCGGTGCAAATAAAAATCGCCAACTATGGACAAGCCAATCAAAGTAATTTTGACTGTAAATATGAGATTGCGGGACAAGGTGTTGTTAGCGAAACTTACAATGGCACCTTGATTCCTGGTCAGATTGCCAATTTCACTTTTTCTACTCCATTTAGTTTAAGTACCATGGGAACCTATCCTATGAAGATTTGGGTAGAAGCCTCTGCGGATAACAATCCCGCTAACGACAGCGCATTTTTAAGTTTAGATTTTGGTGGAACCATCGTCAATAACTTCCCCTCAATTGAAGATTTCGAAAGCTTCTCCACTTGCGGTACAGCTTCTGACTGTGAGCTGGAAGTGTGCGCGCTCGGTAATGGTTGGAGAAATGCCGATAACTCTGTTGAGGACGACATTGATTGGCGTGTTGATGATGATGGAACACCGACGAATAATAGTGGTCCGGATGTCGACCATACCACGGGAACATCAACAGGAAACTACATCTACCTGGAGGCATCCAATGGCTGTAACGGTCAGGTGGCGCAATTACTATCTCCTTGTATCGACTTGAGTAATGCGGCTTCCACTGAATTGTCCTTTTGGTATCATATGTATGGAAGCGACATGGGCGATTTGCATTTGGACGTATTCGATGGTACCGCCTGGCAATTAGATGTGATGACACCTATTTCCGGAGATAAGGGAGATAATTGGTTTCAGCAAACTGTGAATCTGGATACTCATAACGGCTCTGTGATTCAATTAAGATTTAGAGGTATTACAGGATCAAGTTGGGAGAGTGATTTGGCACTGGATGATATCAATATTGATATTGAAGGGCTTGGTGTGGAAGACAATGAATTTAATGGTCGAATTTCCATTTATCCTAATCCGGGTGACGGCAGGATTACACTAGACTATGATTTTGGCACCGTTCAATGTTCTACTATTGAAATTATAGATGCCGCAGGTAAATTGGTTCACCAAATTCCAGCTAACAATTCTAAAGCCTTACGTGAAGTCGACCTGACTGATTTATCTGGCGGACTATACACCATCAGGTTTCAAACAAGTTCTGGCCAAGTCAATAAAAAATTGCTCGTCAGGTAATCAATGCTTCACAAATCTTTGAGTTGATACCACCTTTTCTTGATCTGTCACCTTAATAAAATAAATCCCCGCCGGAAGTGTTGAAACATTGACCCTGGCTTCTATTAATTTGGGTTGCTTTACAATGAGAAGTTTACCTAGTTGGTCGTACACTTCTATGTTAGCGGGGATTGTCTTGAATTTTAGGTTTACAAAATCGTTAACTGGATTTGGGTACAATTCTAAATGATCTGGTTCAATCGCAAGGTCCTGAACACTCACAGGCTGACCACAAACTAAACCTTGTTCTACAAAGCCATTGATATAGTCAGCTCTATCTACAAGCACATCAATGCTCGCTGTATGTGATGAATCGACATAATCTCTTCCAAAGACATAAGCGAATGTGATGGTCTCCGTTTGGTTCTCTATAAAAGTGAAAGGTCCTGAAGAACCAAGCGCACGCCTATCGCCTTTTGGATTTGGACCTGCACCTGTATTCCACTCAGTCCAATCGAAAATAAAAGATGGACTAACAGCACCCACGCCCCATCCTTCCGGATCGGAATTGCCTGGGTAAGCATAATCACATTCTATTGCAGAATTGGCTCCAGGATTAGATGAATAGCCCCCTCCTCCATAAACTAATTGATCACCATTCTGCCATAATCCGGCGAGATACCTGTAATATCCAATTGGAGAACTAGGGTCTCCTTGGGGGTAGGTATACACAGCTGGAGTACTGCCACCAGTGTAATGCATAAATTTCCTCAAACCTAATCGTTCATTGTCCACAATACCATCAGAATAATGCAGCCCATTGCCTTTATAACAAACACCATTATTGGCAGAAGCGGAGGCGTAAGAAACCGTGTAATTGTTGGTCGGTGATGGTCCTAAGTTATCTAAGCCATCTGCCTCCATCTTAGGTCCAAAAATCATGGCTCCCATCGCTGGTGGAAAAGTGCCATAGGGAATAGCCCCATTGCAGCCACTATTGTCATTAGCATCTCCATTATACCCGTAAAATACACCCTTTTCCACATGACATCCTACATAATCATCACCAGAGCATCCTATGTCAAAATCCACCCAATTGCCAACCCAAACATCAAAGTAATCTCGGCCAGACACATTGGTGAGCTCATAATCTACAAAAACTGTATGCATAAGAGCTGAATCCTGATGGCAATCATATGCATATGCCATACACCGCATATCCATTACAAAAGGCAATCCACCACTCTCCGTGTGAGTTGTACTATCTGTCATATACCACCATACAGCCTGATCACCCTTTATCCTGGGATAATCACCTAGAGCGGGCTCGTACACACCATTGGAATTGAGGTCTACAAATGGCGCCAAATCTTGTGGCATCCCACAGTTGGTATTCCCATGCGCCGGCCATTCTGCAATCTGCAAAGGAATGGAGTAGCCTGGGGTCGTGTAATTATTGACATGAAAATCTATGCTATCTCCATCCACCTTGAACAATCTGTTAAAGTTAGTATCACAGGCTCCTTTAAAATCACTGCCCAGTCCAAACTGATTAACCGCTACGCGCAATTGATTGAGTCCATCCAAGCCTCCCATCCAAAAACCTGCACTGTATATTGAAGTGCGCCCGGAACCCTTTGGCACTTCAAAGCCAGCGTTGCTGGTATTAATGTCTTGAAAAAGTGGCGCCAGAAAATTAATTCTTGCATTGATATTATTGACATCAAGTTGCTCGGATGACTGTGCTTGTGCCTTGACAAAAAAAGACATAATTAAAAGTGATAAAAAGTACTTCATACAATCGGTTTTTTGATATTAATCGGGAATCTCTCAGCTCGGAAAGATTCCCGTTTTGATAAGAATTAGAATTAAAAATTCTCCAGGTCTGGTGGCCTCATCGTGCCAAACCATTTCAACACACGCTCACCAATACCCGGCGCATCTATATGTATGATGTAGGATCCGCTGGCAATTGGAATGCCTTTGAAGTTTTTCAAATCCCAATCCACATGCGTAATAGGAGAATCCTTTGTGATGGTTTTAACCAGCGTCCCGCCCACAGAATAAATTCTTATAGTACACACATCCGGAAGATTGGTGATTTTGATTCGATTATCCAGCCTGTTATTCTCGTATTGAGAATAGGCATAGTAAGGGTTCGGCACAACATTAATAATACTCAATGCATTTTCTGCCGCTGTATCTACCTGTGTTTGAGTTGCCAGACCATCCAAGCTAAAGCCATACATTGGATAGCCATTGTTCTCACCAGTAATGGTTCTTTCTATGTGGCGTTTTGCCAGGTGAATAGAGATTCTTACATCTGTTTCCAGATGTGTACGACCCTCTGCCAGCAAAGGCATTCCAACCCACATACACGACCTCCAGGCAGTAAAAGGATCATTGGACATCATGGTTTCAATGTTGTTTCCACCATCATACCCACCAAGGAATACAGGGTTTTGAGTCTGTCTGTTTTTGAAAACATAGACGAACTGTTTACCGCCCAGCACAACTTCTCCTATGCCACGGTAAGTATTTGGAGACGGATCCCACATCATCTTCATACCGCGGTCGAGCCCCAGCCACGAATCTTCACCGAAAGCCATATTTAGCCGCTCTCCCGTTTCTAAATCAATGGCGTAACCTGGAAACCAACTCATTCCGTTACCAGTACCATCGGCATCCCCTTCTTTATTCACAGAAGGTTGATTAACCATGCGTCCTTTGAGTGTACCTCCCACCAAATTTGGGTCGTCCGACATTTCGATTACCGGACAGCGCGTCCATAAATCTTTATTACTTGTGATCACAATATCTACACTGTTGTAATCTGTCACATCCATGGTGTTACTGGAGCCAGTGTATAAATTTCCAGGAGCAGGGCTATTGGTTGTATCGGCAATCGCTTTGTAGGCCGACCAAGTGCCGTTTACTATACTTTCAAAGTCATCAGACAGATTTAACTGTGGGAAGTCTTCAAACGGAGCAGTCGTTTGCGTTCCAATCCTGATCCAATTCTCAAATGAGTTGTTATCTACATCAGATACTCCGGTTAACCAGGCTTTATTGGGATCGCTGAATTCAATACTACTGCTCACCAAATCGGTGTATTTATTGTTGTCAACATAATCTGGTTGTGAAATCTGAACGGCAATGCCCCACTCCGGAATCAACTGCTCATTATTGGAAGCTATTGATTGATCAGAATTTACCACTTCTCCTGTTGTCAGATTGGTCAACTCCCAAGGAGAATCGTTGGACAATTGTCCGCCTGTGTCTGGCAAGAATTTGATCTCGAATTGCCCTGTTGTCACATTCAATGGATTGATCACATGAATATCAACAGGTCCCATGTTTCTCTGATAAGTCGGATGATTCATCACGTAATTGTTTACGATATACTGTTCAGACTCTTGAGTAAATCGTGTGACCAAAGCACCATTCCCTTCCCCTTCAATTCTTGTAATTTCTGGCCGGTCACCGAATTCGGAGTTAACCACCGTTCCGTTGAGTTCCGGAGCAGGTATATGAGGAATTGCACTATTAGACCTGATGGCACCTCCCAATGCCTTTCTGCTCGAGATAAAAGGTTTTTGTTGTCCATCAAAGAAATTAGGATCCGTTGGACTATATGGTTTGTATTCGTTGTGTGCATAGGCAATTGCCAAATAGTGGTAAGTTTTATGATTCACCAGACGCGTATCTCCCTCCGCAAACAAATCTTCTTTCAAGCTAAATGCATGTTGTATCCCGTTGTCAGATCCATTCACTTTCTCTACTGGCACACCAAATCCTACCTGATCATCAAATTCAAAATTCACCAATTGCGCCACACCATCTTTAATATCGTACTGAAACGCTACTCTGGCCTTGTCGATATCGTCCAATTCATTCACAGACACATTGGCGTTCTTTAGCTGGTATACAATGTAGCCTTGAAATCTATAGACCGGATCTGGCTGATAAGTATTGCCATTATTATCAATCAAAGTTTCCGGTAAAAATGGATCAGCTTCCTCATAATCTTCATTGGCATTATTTGAACCAGCACGGTTACTCAAAGTCAGAATTAATTCTCTGTCAAGTTCTTCGATTGCCATATCTGGTGCATGAGGTCCTTCCATAATCTCAAAGCAGTTATCGAATAAAGCCTGCGCCTTGTCATCCGCAATCCTCAATTTTTCTACAGAGGCAAAAGGACTTCCACCAGTAGCTCTGGCGTAGACTACACCTACGGTAATGTTGTTTTTTGCACCGGGTTCTAAAGTAAATGGTCCGGCCGACTGTAAGAAGCGTCTATCTCCTTCAGGAGTAGGAGCCCCTCCTCCATTGTTGTTTTCAGTCCAATCAAACAAATTAGTAACGCCTCCTGTACCAAATCCTTGAGGGTCCGAGTCTCCAGGGAAGGCATAATCACAAGCAATATTGCCTTGTGCACCCGGATTACCAACATAACCACCTCCACCATATACTAATGGGCTGCCGTCTTGCCAGAGCCCTTGCAAGTATCTGTAGTGCTCAACCGGATTTCCTTGATCTGGATCTTGCTGAGGAAATCCATAAACGGAGGGGGTAGAGCCACCTGTATAATACATGAATTTTCTCATACCGAATCGCTCGTTATCCACAATGGTGTCTCCATAACCGATTCCCATACCTTTATAGGTAATTCCGTCGCCTGCTATGGCATCACCATAAGAAACAAAGTAGTTGTTATGTTTACTTGGACCAGGATTATCAATACCATCGTCATCTTTATATGGTCCTTCGAAAAAATCCACACCAATGGCCGGAGGGTTTGCACCATAAGGAAGTGCACCATTACAATTGGCATCATCTACAGCATCACCATTGTAACAATACCCTAAACCTCTTTGCACATCACAACCCACATAATCATCCCCTGAGCATCCCAAATCAGGATCAATCCACTGGGCAAAATACGTATCATAAAGTGTTGTAGTGCCTCTATTGGTTAATTCGTAGTTATAAAATGTCATGTCGTTAAGTTCATCGTTGGTTGCAAAAGCAAATGCCTGTGCTTTCACCTCCATCCCGATAGGATCTCCTCCCGATTCAGTATGCACATTTCCATTGTCATTAAATATCCACCAGTAGGTTTTGTCGCCATAAAGTGTACCTGGGTCTTCCCGTCTTTTTGGACAAGACAAGTCTCCGTCAATGTCATAATAAGGATAATCACCATTTGTTGGGTCATACACACCATTTTGATTGACATCTTTGTATGGCGCCAGGAAATAATTAAATCCGGGTTCACCATTTCCAGGCCAATCCAAAATAGACTTTGGAATTTGATAGTTTGGGTAGTTTTCACTTTCATCACAATTAATGTCATTTTTACACTCCCACCAGGCTTTGAATTCCTCCACATCCGATCTACAAATTGTAAAGAACTTATCATACTTCTCACAAATTGTTGGGTCGGTAGAAGCAGCCCCGTCGGTCAACGGACCGGTCCAATAGTCATTGCCACTTCCAAAAGTGGCCGCAGCAATCTTCAATTGATCGTTTGCATCCACGCCTCCCATCCACAATGCTCCTGAATAAATGGCCGTGTTTCCAGAACCAATTGGCACTTCATAAGCAGCATTACTTGTTGACCTGTCCTGCCACATTCTTCCCCCTGTTTCCAATAAGGCTCTGACATTGTTCACTTCCAGTTGTGTTCGGGCAGTTGCCGGTGCACATGTTGTTGCACGTTTTGATAAAACCTGCTGTTTCTGCTTTCCGGGACCTTCTCTAGACCACGATTTCGTCATAATAAGTAGTAGTAGAACAGTTAGACTTGTGAACTTCTTCATAAACATCAATTTTACTATTGTTTACGTAAATCTAAATTGAAGTTTTAAAATTATCATCTCATTTAAAACCATATTTATACATGTCAAAAACAATTGAAATAAGCATAAATAACTGTTTTATAATGAATTAAATTTTATTTTTTGGTTCAAATATTCCATTTTTCCAAATAACCGTTATTTTTCCATATATAACAGAAAATAAAATCGTATAAAAACATGATAAACAAATAGTTAATGATATATTTTTATACACATCAAAAGACTAAATATACGCATGTATTTTTTTGTAACCGCCATTGAACCTAAATCTTCAAATTACCCATTAATAAAGGCTTACAGAGAAACACTTTAATCAACAATCATCACCTTTTAGTCAATAAATTGGATTCCTAAATAAACCAATAAGTTCATTTATATTTACATATTGCTATATTGAGAAAGAACATTTAAAAAGAGAGGGATGAAATTAAAATCGTTAATCGTTGATGATGAAGATCTGGCAAGAGAGAACCTTAAAATTCTTTTAGAGGATTTTTGTCCTGAAATTGAAGTGATAGGTGATGCTGGCAACATCAGAGATGCCAAAAGCATGATAGAGGAACTTAAGCCGGAAGTGGTATTTTTGGATATCAGAATGCCATCTGGCGCTGAAGGGTTTGAGTTATTGGAATCAATAGAAAAGCGTGACTTCATGGTTGTTTTTGTGACTGCCTTCAAAGACTACGCCATTAAAGCCTTCAATGCAAACGCCGTTCATTACGTTCTTAAACCAGTGGATATTGACGATTTGAAAACCTCCGTTGGGAAACTCATTGAAGCGAAAAAGAGTTTGGATGAAAACCCAACCACATTCAACGATTACAACGACATTATTTCACATTTGGCTGATAGCCTTAAAAACAATCGACCTTCAAACCGAATTACCATCTCACATACCAAGGGATTAAAAATTGTAGAGGATAATGAAATCCGAAATTTGGAAGCTTCAGGGAACTGTACAACACTATATTTTAATGATGGATCGAGATATTTGGACACCCGCACACTGAAGGTCTACGAGGGCTTACTTGACACTGGAAAATTCTTCAGAATTCACAAATCACACATCATCAATATGGATGTATTGAAAGAATACTTGAGTGAAGATGGGCATTTTGCGGTCTTGCAAGACGGAACCAGATTGCCCATTGCCAGAAACAGGTTAAGCACATTTTTGACCACCGTTAAATCTCTATAGCTACCTATTGATGAGACTAATCTCAACGCTTCTACTTCTTGTTTCAAGTCTTTTAACACAAGCGCAAGAATACAACTTCATTAGTTATACGGTTGAGAAGGGGCTTGCCCAAAACCAGGTGCTCGCCATTACCCAGGATCCGAGCGGTTACTTGTGGTTTGGAACAACCGGAGGACTCAGTAGATTTGACGGCAAGGACTTCAAAAACTTCTCCCAGAGAGATGGTTTATACAGAAACCAGGTCAACGCCCTATTCGTAGATCAAAGCGGAAAACTATGGATCGCATCCAATGGTGGTGTGAGTGTCTATGACGGAACTCTTTTCAAACAAATCTCTTTTGGAGAAAAATATGTGTCCAGTAAAATTACCTCCATCGCTCAATCAGATGATGGCGCCATGTGGTTCGCAACCGATGATTTGGGCATCATTATCAAAACAGAGGATGGTTTTAGTTATATCAACACCTCTAAAGGACTGAAAAGCAACAATGTTCGGTCGATATTTAAAGATAAAAAAGGGCTTATCTGGATAGGCACAAAAAAAGGACTCAATTTTTTCCGGGACCAAGCCATTTACGGTTTTCAAAACCCTGATTTGGACACTTCAATCAGTCATTTGAGCGAAACCAACACAGGTGATCTATTGGTTTGCACCTTTGGAAAAGGTGTATTTAAAATTGACAATAATAGCAACATCACCAACTACACAAGCCAAAACGGTCTCATTTCAGACTGGGTCAGACAAAGCTTTACGGACACCAAAGGCACTACCTGGTTTGTGACTAAATACGGTGTTCAAGAGTTTAAATCTTCCAAAATCATCGAAACCTACACCACAGACAACGGCTTGCCTTTTGACAATATTAGGTGCTTGCTCAGAGACAACGAAGGTAACATGTGGTTCGGATCAAACGGCAAGGGAGCGCTCAAGTTTTCGGGGAAAGCGTTTTTGAATTATACCGACAAAGATGTTTTGGCAGACAATATTATCATGTCTATCGTTGAAGATAGAGATGGGGTACTGTGGTTAGGTACCTACGAAACAGGGGTCATTAAATTCAAAAACCAACAGCTAGAAGTGATCTCTACCGAACAAGGTTTGAGCAGTAAAACGGTTTGGAGCGCCCTTATAGATAAAAAAGGGAGGAAATGGTTTGGAACAGCAAGAGGTCTAAACTTACTTGACAACGGTAGGCTAAAGACTTTTTTGTCGTCCGACCCTCAAGGGCTCAGCGATGGCAAGATTACCGCAATTCATCAGGCCAGAGACGGTAAAATCTGGTTTGGATCAAGAAACGGCATTTCTCACTACAAAGAAGACAGCACTTTTGTAAACTATGATTCGCTGAATGGTTTTTTTGGCAGCAATATCCGATCCATTGCAGAAGACAAAAACGGGCACTTATGGTGCGGTGCAGATGAAGGCCTTTTCAAATTTGATCCGAAAAACGAAACCACTGAAAAAATCTCACTGGGCGAATCTGCCAATCAATCCAAAGTGCTGAGCATAGTCATTACTCCCGAACAAGATATTTGGTGCGGCACAGACAATGGTTTATTCCTGAAGCGCGGAGACAATTTCAAATACATCACAATTGCCAATGATGCTCGCGCCAACTTCATCAATTTCCTTTTACACGATCCTCAGGGTCTATGGATTGGAACCAATTACGGAATTTTCTTGCTTGAAGACGACGGTAAGGACTTTAAATTTAAATCCTTCACAAGCCATGAAGGCATCAAAAACCTGGAATGCAATTTAAATGCGGCACATCACGACAGGAACGGCTATTACTGGTTTGGAACCGCTGGTGGACTGGTTCGTTTAGATAAAACTGAACTCAAAATCAACAGTGGTATTGAGCAAAAAGTCTCATTAAGGTCGGTCAAACTCTTCAATGAAGATACAGATTGGAGCAAATATGCGGACGTTGACAAAAACACAGGCCTCCCAAAAAACCTAATCCTGAGTCATAATAAGAACACCCTTCATTTCGACTTCAATTTATTTAACTTCTCTAACCCTGAAGGCGTCCAGTATAAATATATCTTAGAAGGGTTTGATGAACAATGGTCGTCTTTGAGCTCTGAAAGAACCGCCATATACAGAAGACTGCCTCCGGGAGACTACACATTCAAAGTGAAGGCCAAAAATAGTGCGGGCGAGTGGTCGGAGCCCACAGTATTCAAATTCACCATAAAACCTCCTTTTTGGCAAACCACATGGTTCCTGGCCCTCTGTGTCATTGGTTTTGTGTGCCTGGTAATTGCTGTTGTCATTTGGAGAAAATCGGTGAGCAGTAGAAAAAGGGAAACCGAACAACTCAAATACAGAAATAAGTTATTGGCGCTTGAGCATCAGAGTTTGAATGCCTCATTAAACCGCCACTTCATATTCAACGCCCTCAACTCCATTCAATACTACATTAACCGGCAAGATAGAATCTCTGCCAACAAATACCTCTCTAGTTTTGCCAAACTAATTCGGAAAAATTTGGACAGTGCTTCTTCCGGTGGCAACTATGTAACACTCGCAGAAGAAATTGACAGAATAGAGCTCTATTTAAGTCTGGAACACATGAGATTTGCCAACAAGTTTGAATACTCCATAGACTACAAACAAAAAATTGACCTGGAATCTATTATGGTGCCTGCTATGATGCTACAACCATTCATTGAAAACAGCATTTGGCATGGCATTCTGCCGCTTGAAAAACCCGGAAAAATCACCTTGACCCTGGATCGCAATAAAAACGGTGACATACATTTCGAGATCAGTGACAATGGGATTGGAATAGACAAGAGTCTGGAAAACAAATTGAAAAATGGTGGCACGCACGACTCAAAGGGTATGAAAATTACAAGTGGCAGGATTCAATTGTTAAAAACCATCACCCAGAAAAATATTTCTTTAAAAGGACCGTTTCAATTAGTAGATGAGCATGGAAACAGTTGTGGAACCAAGGTTGAAATCACAATTCCGGCCAACACAATGGAAACTTTTTTCTAAAATGTTCGTAAAATTACTTGGATATTGATAAAAATGTCTTATTTTTGGTTGTAATACACAGTTTAAAGTGAAAAATGTAAAGCACATATTGATGATTTTCTCCCTCCTGGCAAGTGTTATGTTGGTAGGATGTCAGAAATTTGAAGAGTTGGAGCGCAAGAACCCTGAGAATGTGTTGCGTGGTGCGGAAGATGATGTGACGGACATTGACGAAGATGATGATGATGCAGGAATTACTGATGTAGATGAAGATGAAGACGAAGAAATTTCCAATAAAGGTGGTGACCTTGGTGGAAAAGGAAGCGGAGGCATCAACGACAACGATGAAGATGAAGATGAGGCGGCAGCCAGAATTTCACAGTAAGATTTAAAATAAACGATATAAAAAAGTCCGATTCAAATGAATCGGACTTTTTATTTTTATACATGTCTAACTCCTCAGTCTGACATTTATAAATCACACTTCTAAACATTATCCAAAGGATTCTTTTATTATCTTTCTAATAGCAGTGAATATACCAGCTAATCAACCCTAATGGCTTATGGTTTTACAAACATGAAGCAGGCCACTATTAACAACATGCTTAGCCAGATTAAAACACATCAAATAAGACAATAAACATACATGTCAAACAAAGCATCAGATCATTTATTCAAGTTGATAAAGTCGCTTAGTAAACCGGAAAAAAGATACTTTAAAGTGTATTCCGGAAGGCACACTTTGGGTGAAAAGAACAACTACCAAATCCTATTTGATGCCATTGATAAACAAAAGACATATGATGAAGCCGCCCTACTCAGAAAATTCAAAAATGAGGCCTTCACCAAAAAATTTTCCATCGCCAAAGCCCGCCTCTATGACGCAATACTTAAAAGTTTAGATGCATTTCACTCCAACAGCTCAATTGATGCTCAACTAAAAAGATCAATACATTGTGCCGAGATTCTCTACAAAAAATCTTTGTACAAACAGAGTGCTAAAATTCTAAAAAGCGCTAAAAAACAAGCTTACAAATACGAGAAACACACTGTACTCCTGGATATTTTTAAATGGGAAAAACAACTTATTGAAAAAGACAATTACACCAAAACCGGCGAATCTGAAATTGAAGCAATTTTAGAAGAAGATCGGTTGATTCAGAGTAAAATCATGAATCTATCAGAGTTTTGGAACATCAAATCCAGACTCTTCAATATCCTCAACAAGAAAGGCAAAGTACGGTCTTTAGATGAACTCAATAAATTTAAGGGAATCATCGACAATGTACTCCTTAAAAGTGAAGATGCCGCACTGTTCTATGAAACCAAATACCTCTACCATCATATTTACAGCGCGTATTACTTTGGTATTGGCGATTACGAAAAATCCTATGAGCACCTCCTTAAGAACATCTCACACATTGAAGACAATTTAGATCGCTACTCCGAAGAGCCCAATGTCTATTTTTCTGTCCTTACCAATACCATTTACATTGGCTCACAGCTCAAACGCTATGATGATGTATTCGAATTCCTCAACAAACTTCATGAACTACCGGAAACCATGATGCTCAAGCGAAACGAGGACATGGATATCAAGCTATTCTCAAGTACATACAGCATTGAATTGACTCTATATTCTCTTACCGGACAATTTGAAAAGGGGCATGACCTCATTCCCATCATTGAGGAAGGATTGAATCTCTACGGTACCAAAATAAACAATGTGAGATTGGCCTTTATTTACTTCAATATCGCTTCCATTTTGATAGGCATGGAAGACTATTCAAATGCACTTAGATGGACCAATCGATTGCTCAATGACATTGACATTGACAAAAGCGAAGACCTCTATTGTTTTGGTCACATTCTCAATCTCATTATTCATCTTGAGTTAGGAAATCAGAGATTGATTCCTTATGCTATGAAATCGACCCAACGCTACCTAAATACCAGGAACCGTGTCTACCAATTCGAAGGCATTATGCTGAAGTTTATCGCCAAAGCGCTTAAAGCAAATAATGAAGACGATTTGAAACTCTTGTATCAACAGCTCATCACTGATTTCCAACCTTTACTTGAGGATAAACTGGAAAAAACTGCCTTCGAGTACTTTGATTTCATGAGCTGGGCACAAAGAAAAGTATCCGGTCGCTCTTTAAAATCGATTGTTCAGGAAAAAGCCAAATTCCAATAGACTAATCTGAAGCGCCAGCTTCTTTGTCAGAATCATCTGTGAAATGGTTCCAGCCCTGAGCAGTTATTGGGTGCACCAACTCATTTTTTGTAACCAGGTTCAAGCCAGAATTCTTATCCGTCATGTGGCCAATCACCGTAAAATCGGGCAGATTTTTCAATTTGTCAAAATCAGCTTGTTTGATGGTAAATAACAACTCATAATCCTCTCCTCCATTTAGCGCACACATGGTAGGATCCAAATCAAAATCGCGGGCAGTTTGGTAGGTCGTTGGGTCTATTGGCAACTTGTCTTCATAAATAGCGCAGCCCAGATCACTCTGCGAACAAAGGTGAAACAACTCACTGGCCAAACCATCTGAAATGTCAATCATTGAGGTAGGAACCACACCAAGATTGTTCAACTGAATTACCACATCCACGCGGGCTTCCGGCTTTAATTGGCGCTCCAAAATGTAATCATTCCCTCCAAGGTCCGGTTGAACACTGGGCGTTTCTTTAAAGACCAATTTTTCTCTTTCCAATAGTTGAAGCCCCATATAGGCCCCACCTAAATCACCGCTTACAACCAATAATTCGTTCTCCTTAGCCCCTTTTCTCTCCACAGTATTTTCGGCGGCCTTTCCAAATGCTGTTACAGAAATGATTAAGCCATTGGGGTTAGATGTTGTATCTCCTCCAACTAAATCTACCTGATAACGTTCGCAAGCCAGATTGATACCAGCATACAACTCTTCAACCGCCTCTACGGAAAAGCGATTCGATAAACCCAAAGACACCGTGATGTGAGACGGCAACGTGTTCATGGCACAAATGTCACTTAAGTTGGTCACCACAGCCTTATAGCCCAAATGCTTCAGAGGCACGTACATCAAATCAAAATGGACACCCTCTATCATCATATCTGTTGAAAGCACCACATCTCCTTGTAGATCAACGACTGCAGCATCATCTCCAATTCCAATTTTCGTACTCTCATTGTGCAATTTAACCTTGCCTTTAAGGTGGTCAATCAAGCCAAACTCCCCAAGTTGATTAATTTCCGTTCTTTGTTCGTTCTGTAACATGATGCAAAATTACAATTGTTTTGCTGAATAGATAATCTTTCGACTCATCCACTTAATCATAAAAAACTGAGCGTTGAACAAATAGCAATGCATATTCATCATTATACATCCTATTTTCATTGGTTTGAACAAAAAAATCAAGTCCAATAACTTATCTTTATAGGTTCACTTGTATTTTGCTATATGAAGAACTTACTTTTACTGCTAGCCTTGATCTTTTCTGGTCTTTCAAATGCTGCCGTTTGGGAAGTCACAACGGACTCAGATGGTTTGTCCAATAACCCATTGTCGTTTAGACAAGCTGTCAGTCTTGCCACGAGTGGTGACACCATTCACATTAATGTGTCTGGCAACATGGATTTGGCTTCCGGACTAGTTCTCAATAAAAACTTAACCATCATTGGACCAAGCCCAGCGCATTTTAGTTTTACTTCCAGCAGCGGAAATGGCTCTATTGTTCTGCAAGCCACCGTTAAATTTCAGGATGTTGGTTTTAAAGACATCAGCGGAGGCGCGCAATCCTTTATTATTGCCAATTCTGCTGCCACTACCGCCACCTTCGAACGCTGCCTGTTCAACAACATTATAAATACTTCCATAAACGGGCCCGCTATGGACATTTCTCAAGGAACAGTATATGTCATTAGTTCCTCAATTAACTCCTGCCAGGGTGCCAATGGTGGCGCCTTCATCATTCATGGAAATGGTATTTTCGAATCTCATTCCAGTTCTTACATTGACTGTATTTCTAACCTCAATGGTGGCGCTATTGCCTTCGAAACCAACGCCAGAGGGCTTGTGATGCACTGTACTTTTTTCAATAATGTAGCGGGTACGCAAGGCGGTGGCATATTTGCTGGCGTAACCGGGTCAGGACAAGTGGACATTGGGTCGTGCTTATTCGCTCCCAACAATACTTCCGGATCAGGAGGAGATAATGTCTACTCAAGTGGTTTTAACGTGAATTCTTCCGGACATAACATGATGAATGACAATGCGGGAGCACCACAATTCATTGATGGCACAAATAGTGATAAAATTGGTGGTGGGTATAACTTTGGTCTCCGCTTCCAACCTCTCATAGATGGATATGGTATGATTTGGATTCCCATTGTTGACAATACCAGTGACGCGCTTGACGGAGGTGCATTCAGCACTTACTTTAGAGACAACAGAAGGGCTCCAAGAATCATGCAAGATAACCAAGGTGGTTTTAACACAGATATTGGTGCGGTGGAGTATACGCCCCTTCGAATCACCAATTGGTCGGGACCTGCCGATTTCCCCAACATCATCACGCTGTACAACTCAATGGGCAGCGAATTGTTTGTTGAGTTCGATCTCACAGGGTCCGCCGACTTCACAACTACACCACCGAATATTAGCGGTTTCTCAACTGATGTGCTTATAATTGACGGATTCACACAGCCCGGTTCCTTAGTTCCGGGACCACCAGACAATGCCGGGAATATCGTTTCAGGAAACATGCCGGTTTCTTTTGATCTATCAGGAGGTAGTGCCATTGTTTTTGACGGTGCGTCAGGGTCTGTTTCCGGTATTGCAATCAGAAATGCGAACACTGGGGTACGCGTGACGGCGAATACATTCAGTCCGGTCCACGTTTTTGGAAACTACTTTGGTTTGGACCAAACTGGTAATGGAGGTGCTGGAAATACCATTAACAACAATTCCATTGATTTCAAAGACACATTTGGTCATGAAGTAGGCGGTCATTTATCGTATCATAGAAATGTTTTTGGAAACATGGGCTCTACAGGTTTGGAAATTGACAACTCCCCCAATATAAAAGTGGTTGGGAATTTTTTCGGACTAGAGGGTGACGGCAATACCACCGCTAACTTGGCTACCGGTACTAACGCTATGGATTTCCAAAACAACTCTAATGGCATAGACATTATTGATAACATTATAGGGGATGTAGAAAATGGCATCATAACGGATAATTGTGGTGATTTTACTGTGATGGGAAATAAGATTGGAATCAGTCATAATAACTCCGCAATTGACCTTACCGGCGAAGGCATCAGGTTCGAAAATTACTTTGGAGGTCCTTTTACCATCGGTAGCGAAGACGGTAGAAATATTATTGGAAACTGTATCACCGCAATCCATACAGTAGACTTGTTTGACAGCCCAAACGTCAGAATCAGATCCAATTTCATAGGAATAGATGATCAGAACAATGCGCATCAAAATACAAACGGCATTATCTGTACCCAAGGAGAAGAAATTCAAATTGGAGGGCCTCAAGCCGGAGATAAAAACGTCATATCTGCCAATGCAAGCAGAGGGGTACTGCTTGAAAGTGGTAGTTACCTGTCCAAAATCTACAATAACTACTTTGGAACCAACATCCTTGGAACCACATCAGCTGGAATGTCCAACGGTGTGGCAATTGAACTGAACAGATCAACCAATAATTGGGTAGGAGATCCTCTCTTCGATAAAAACTACATTGTTAGCTCAAGTGGACCTGCGATTTTACTGGATTCCTCATGGAACAACAATGTTTACAACAACTGTATAGGACTGGATGCCGCAGGAAACATAGGAGCCAATTTGTCTGGTG
>JAUILH010000262.1 GCA_030433115.1 Bacteroidia bacterium
GTGTGAAACCTTGACCAATTAAATAGTTATAAGCTCCCAATAGATCAATGATCCCTCTTCCATAATTATTATCTTCTCCTGGAGCACCTAAATCCACAGCAGACATGTATAAGGCCATTTTGATTTCTTCGCCAGTGGGGACTGAAAATGCTTCTCGAAGCAACAAGAAAGCTCCAGCAGTTATTGGACTGGCTTGTGATGTTCCAGAAAAGCTGTTATAAAGACCTCCAGGAATACATGAGCGAATGTTTACACCTGGTGCAACCACCTCCGGCTTGATGTTCAGCGGATCACCTCCCGTACAGTCCGTTGGTCCACGGCTAGAGAAACCTCCAATGTTATTATTGACATTTACAGCACCAACGGCAAAAGCATTAACCAATGTGAAATTAGATTTACCAGGTCGGGAGACAGTACTCACACCTGGACCATCATTGCCAGCTGAAGTAATAACCCCAACTCCCGCAGCTTCGAGCGCATTGATTGCATTTACAGTTACGTCAACACACCCACCAGGACCACCCCATGAATTGTTGACCACATCTGGCATATCGCTGGTTGTAGCTACATTTCCATCAGGGTTCAATGCCCACTGTAGGGCTGAAGCAGAGCTATTACTTGGGGGACATCCTGTCAAAGTGATTGGTGCTCCCATCCATAGTGAATTAAATGCTACACCAATGGTATCCTTGGTCAATCGATCCAATCCACTGACGATACCTGTTACGTGAGTTCCATGACTTTCACAATCCTCTGGTATTGTAGTGCCTCCTACTGGGTCAAACCAACTTTGACTGATTGGAAAGAAGTTTCCTGCAAAGTTTCGGGTCAATGCAGGGTGTGGAAAATCTATTCCTGTATCGAGTACCAAACCTTTGGTTCCAATCCCTGTATATCCCAGTGCCCATAATGCGGGAGCATTGATTTGATCATGTCCAGGCTCATGTCCACCAACACTCATGGGGGCAAGTGGGCTGAGTGGAGTTGCTGGTATTGACTCTGCTGCTGAAAACACTGGAGTAGCTTCAATGATTTCAACATCAGTTCTTTTACTTATCTCAGCAATGGCATCTTGAGAAGCATTCAAATAGATGGTGTTTACAATCCAAAATGGTTGGATAGAAGATGGCTGAACTCCTGGGAGGGAGTTCAGATAGGAGAGCAATGGACCTTGAGTGGCATTTGCCTTTGCTTGTAAGGTGGTTATTACTTCTACTGCTCTCTCATGGCGGGTAGCATTTCTCTCATACAAATCCGCACTTAAAGAAAGTACATCTACCTGATCTGCCAAGACCACATATACTTGATGAGAAGCATTGGGCGATTCTGTGAGTTCAGTTAGAAGTTCTGATTGAACTTTTGTGAGGTCGAGTTCGGGGTTTAGCTGACCGTAAGTAAACGTAGCACATAGCCCGAATGCCAACATCAAGGGTAAAATACGTTTCATGATATTCCTAAATAATAATTTTGGGTAATTGAGGTAAGGCGTAAACATACGATTTTTTCCTCATTTGTAATTGTCGGGTTTGATACCTTTCATGTGGTTATTGCTTAAAGAAAGGGTAGAGAAACAACCGAATGAATCCCTTTGTGATATAACACAAATAAAAGCAACTCTCGTTGCCTGTGCCTATGAAAAACTTGAACTATGAGGAATTGTTTCTCTACAAGAGTATAAAGACGATGTTCTCCCTTCCGGTGAGTAGGGTCTTTAATATTAAATGACAAATTTTTTGTAAGTCTACTTTTTTAAAATAGAGCTCGACCTCGTTCTTTTGATCAAGAGTAAGATGTTAGGATTTTGGCATATCCCAGCGAAAATAGACTTGCAGCTACTGAAAAACGCTATATG
>JAUILH010000263.1 GCA_030433115.1 Bacteroidia bacterium
CTTAACTGCATAAATATTAGACGAATGACCTGGTTAAAGATTTTTGTAATACCAATCTATGGCCGCCATAATCCCCTTTTCAAAATTAAATTTCGGATCATAGCCCAGGTATTTCTTTGCTTTCGAAATATCCGCCAGAGAATTTCTCACATCCCCTATTCTAGGCTCCACTTTCTTAGGTATAACAGCACCTATTTCAGGATTAATATCAGACAAAGCCACCTGTATACTGGCCACCACCTTATTGACGCTGATCGATTCTCCACAGGCAACGTTGTACATTTGGTTAAGTGCCGCCTGATCAGTCACTGTTGCGGCTAAATTAATGGCCTGGATGACATTATCTATGTATGTAAAATCTCTTGTTTGCTCTCCATCACCGTATATCACTGGTGATTCCTGTTTCATGAGCGCTGAGATGAATCTGGGAATGGCTGCTGCATAAGCACCATCTGGTCTTTGGCGGCGACCAAATACATTGAAGTATCTCAAGCCAATCAGTTCAAGATCGTAAAGATTGGCATAAACCCCTGCATACAGCTCATCTACATGTTTAGAAACAGCATAGGGTGATAATTGAGTTCCAATGGAGTGTTCAACTTTTGGAGAGTCTTGGATGTCTCCGTACACAGATGAACTTGAAGCAAAGACCAAACGTTTAAGTTGATTGATCTTACAAGCTTCCAGAACATTGAGAAAGCCGGTAATGTTCACGTTATTGGTGGACAGTGGATCATCAATAGACCTTGGAACAGAGCCCAGAGCAGCCTGATGAAGCACTACATCTGATCCGACCATGGCTTTCGTGATTGCATCCAGGTCACAGATAGACCCTTCAATGAACCTAAAATTGGGGTGCTCCATGATGTTGTCTAAATTTGACAACAGACCAGTGGACAAATCATCAAAACACGTCACTTGATTATCATTTGCAAGGAGCGATTCACACAGATTGGTACCGATGAATCCGGCTCCCCCTGTAACGAGTACTTTTTTTGATGACAGGACTCTTTCCATTACTTGGCGTAATTAACCGATCTTTTTTCTCGAATGACGGTTACCTTTACTTGTCCTGGGTAGGTCATATCGTGTTGAATCTTCTGAGAAATTTCGAAGGACAGTTCATCTGCTCTTTTATCAGACACTTTCTCACTCTCCACCATTACCCGGAGCTCTCTCCCTGCTTGAATGGCATAAGCTTTCATCACCCCAGGGTAAGCCAGAGCTGTGCTTTCCAATTCCTTAATTCTCTTAATGTAGGACTCAACAATTTCTCGCCTGGCACCAGGACGCGCACCTGAAACGGCATCACATACCTGAATGATTGGGGCAATCAAGGTAGTCATTTCAATTTCGTCGTGGTGCGCACCAATGGCATTGGTCACGTCTTTCTTTTCTCCGTATTTTTCGGCCAATTTCATTCCCAAAATGGCGTGTGGTACTTCTGGCTCATCATCCGGAACTTTTCCAATGTCGTGAAGCAATCCTGCGCGCTTGGCAACTTTAGGGTTCAAACCGAGTTCTGAAGCCATTGTCGCACATAAGTTCGCCACTTCCCTACTATGCTGAAGGAGGTTCTGTCCGTAAGACGATCTGTACTTCATTCTACCAACCATTCTGGTTAGTTCTGGATGCAAACCATGGATGCCTAAATCGATACACGTTCGTTTCCCTGTTTCAATGATTTCCTCCTCAAGGTTTTTTCTTGTTTTGGCAAAGGGGGAACGATTTTCGAACATGCTTGTAACAACAACACAAAACAAAAAAACATCCCCACCCAATACAAACTGGGCTTCATGTGTCACTCCATTTCTCGATTATTCTT
>JAUILH010000149.1 GCA_030433115.1 Bacteroidia bacterium
TAAAACGATATTCCAAGGGAAATTTTTGTTGTCTTTTTCCTCTGAATCCGACTTGTCTTCTGTGGCATTGGTTTGAACCGTGTTTGTGGAATCAGAAAGTGTTTCAGAAGGTTCTAACTGAGCAAATTCCTGAGCATAAAGAGCATCAATAACATCTTTAAGAGAATCAGATAAGGTTCGATGATCATGAATGCCTAAAATCATCTCAGGATTTTGAAGTTGATGCTCCAACCAGTATTGCTCATCCACGTGTTTGCTCGGATCGATGGGTTCTCCCTGGTCAGGCTTCATTTTTTTGTATTGACTCAGGACTTTTTGCTCTGGCACATTATAGTAGTTAGCCGCAAAAGCAGAGTCTACATCAATTTTAGCTTCAATCCATCGCAATTCATTAGCCGCAATGTCTTTAAACCAAATGTTAGCCGATTGAATCTCAAGTTTTAACAATTGTTCGAGCTTTTTGAGACTTTGAACAGGCGTATGCATATACTCCTCCATATTAAAATTAGGGTTGTTCTGATCTAAGTGCTCAACCTGACCACTCCATTGTCGTTCGATACTTTGTTTGGCTTTATCGCGATAAATGCTGGAAATAGCTTCATTTTTAATCCCTAAAGCAGCCTTTAAATAAGCCCTTGAAGCCAAATGTCCGGCACCAGGATCATTCCCGCTGTTGGCTGCATACAATAAGTCTCCCAAACATTCCAGAAGAACCGGAGACTCATAATTGCCAAATTTCATCATGCCTGATATGCCTTTAATGGCTTTGGCTAACTCAATATCTTTTGAGCTTCCATTGTTGTATGCCTTTTTAAAGTGTCTGTCCTTGAGAAAACTATAAAAGTCAATTTCCGTTCCAACTGATAGAGGTAGTGAAAAAGTGCCTGTACTGTCTTGTTTACTTAAAATGTATTCAACTACGTATTGCTGGTAGACTTCTCTGCCAAAATGTGCTTCCGGATTGATTTCGATGGCTTTTTTGATGTATGTCAGCCCCTCTTCGAATTGTTTGTTGTGAATGTATGAGGTGCCCAGATTTGCATAGGTTTCGTAAAGACCGGGAGATTTGGCGTCTTTATCCAGCATGATTTGTATGGCAGTTTCGTGGTCACCAATTTTGTCATGAGCCCAGGCCAAGTCATCGTAAAGCGCAAGACTATCAGGATGTTCTTTCAATTTAAGTGTGCGGTCTTTTATTCTCCAATAATACAGGGCTTTTGAATGTCTGAGGAATTTGCCGGCAATAAGCTCGTGAATCTGAGGAAATTGCCTTTTCTCCATTTGAATGGTATCGGAATCCCAGCCACATGCGGACCCCATAAATCTCAAAAGAAAACAGATAAATAGAAGGAATATTCCGCGTTTCATAGTCTATTCTTAAGTAATTGACGGTAATTTATGTATTTTTACCCATTATGAAAACTATTGGCTTAACAATTGGGTTGTTGTTGATGATGTTGTTAGCCTCATTTAAATCTGCACCTCCGGCAGATAATGATTTTCCAGCATATTTAATTTATAAAGGAGAGGGCAAGAAGTCCAGCTTTTCTAAGATGTTGAAGGACATTTATGATGCTGATGTCATTTTTGTTGGAGAGTTGCACGACAATCCCATTAGTCATTGGATAGAACTTCAAGTCACCAAGGCGCTTTTTGAGCATAAAAAGGACAAGTTGGTTTTGGGAGCCGAGATGTTTGAAGCAGACAATCAATTGATCATGGACGAATACCTTCAGGGAAAAATCTCAGAAAAGAATTTTTTAAATGAGATGCGTCTATGGAAGAACTATGAGACCGACTACAAGCCCCTGGTAGAGTTTTCCAAAGAAAATGGTTTGGATTTCATTGCCACCAATGTCCCCAGACGATATGCCTCCTTCGTGTTCAAAAAAGGCTTGGAAGGTTTGGATAGCTTGTCTGATGAAGCCAAATCTTACATGGCGCCTTTACCCATAGATTACGATCCAAAAGTGAAGTGTTACAAGGATATGCTTGAAATGGGGGGCGGTCATGGAGGCGAGAATTTGCCTAAAGCACAGGCGCTCAAAGATGCAACCATGGCTCATTTTATTATGAATAATCTGAAGAAAGATGGTGCTTTTATTCACTTCAACGGAGCTTATCATTCCGATAATCAGGAAGGCATTGTGTGGTGGTTGAAAAAAGCCAATAAGGACCTCAAGATTGTGACCATTTCAACCGTATTGCAAGATGATGTGAGCGAATTGTATGATAGCAACTACGATCGAGCGAATTATGTATTGGTAGTTAATTCGGACATGACATCAACTCACTAAAAACGAGTTCTGCTTCTGCCTCTCACTGAGCTTCCTTCGTTGAGACCTTTGATAGCCTGATTGAAATATCCGTCAAAATCCTTGATCTTCTCCATCTCTAGAAACCACTCATAAATGGGTTTCGAATAACCCGCTTTTTGAATGCTTTCGTGTTTGTTGGCAAGGACGCTATTGAGTTTGTTCATCCTATTGTCGCCAGCAAAATAGATGAATCCCTGCAAATCTTTCATTTGTTCGTACGCTTTTGCGGGGTCATCTTCTAGGCATTTAATCAACTCATCTATCCGGTTGTTTAACTCCAAATAGAGGCTTTTTTTCAAGAGAATCCCTTTCTTATTAAGTTTTGGGGATAATTTGTACCACGACCAGTTGATGGTCCTGAAATAAGATAGCAGAACCCTGGATCTTAACTCACGTCCGTAAACAGGCTCATCCGGAATTTGTTGATAGATATTCCTTAAGTAACTGTAAAGTGGCATGGTTCTGTCACCATTGCCAAAGGGACTCATGAAAATTTTTTCTGCTCCAGTGTATCTGTAAGATCTAAAGTGGGTGTAAGGATATACATTGACTACCGTTCTGGTGCGGTTAGATCTGGTTTCGTTTTTTTCAACTCGAATATCTATTACGTCCTTTAAACTCAGGTCCTTCATGGTTAACATCACAGCACGATCGATATAAGTATCAGGCGCACCAGCAAGAATGTAAAACTCAGCAGGGGTCAGTTCTAGTAGAGACGGCATATCTACAAAATAAGACTATTCAAGTTATAAAACAGAGTTTTTTAAAAGATATTCAAACAATAATGCAATTAGCCGGAAAAAGGCTATTACTTTTGCAGCTTCAAAATTACTTATGCAATCAATTAGAAATATCGCCATCATTGCCCATGTTGATCACGGGAAAACCACCTTAGTAGACAAAATCATCCACGAAAGTAAAATCATGGATGAAAGAAAGGAAACTGGTGACTTGATTCTGGATAACAATGATCTGGAAAGGGAAAGAGGGATTACCATTCTGTCCAAAAACGTGTCGGTTAACTATAAAGGGATTAAAATCAATATCATTGATACTCCTGGTCACGCCGACTTTGGAGGAGAGGTAGAACGTGTGTTGAAAATGGCAGATGGTGTATTGCTGTTGGTTGATGCATTTGAAGGCGCCATGCCTCAAACCAGATTTGTATTGGGGAAAGCCATTGAACTGGGATTGAAGCCAATTGTGGTTGTCAATAAAGTAGATAAAGAAAACTGTACACCGGATTTGGTTCAGGAGCAAGTATTCGATTTGATGTTTAATTTGGATGCTACTGAAGAGCAACTTGATTTTACTACGATCTATGGTTCTTCAAAGCAAGGCTGGATGAGTACAGACTGGAAACAGCCAACTGATAATATCTTGCCTTTAATGGATACAATTATTGATGTGATTCCTGAGGCACCATATAGAGAAGGCTCTCCTCAAATGCAGATCACATCATTGGATTACTCAAGTTTTGTTGGTCGAATTGCCATCGGAAGGGTATACAGAGGAGATTTGGAAGAGAATAAGGATTACATGATCTGTCGTGCGGATGGCAGCATGAAAAAAGTGCGGGTTAAGGAACTCAACGTGTTTGTAGGATTAGGAAAAGAGAAAACTTCTAAAGTTAGATCAGGTGACATTTGTGCTGTGGTTGGATTGGATGAATTTGATATAGGTGATACCATTACTGATCTGGAAAACCCTGAACCATTGAAACGAATTGCGGTTGATGATCCAACTATGAGTATGTTATTTACGATCAACAACTCTCCTTTTTTCGGTAAGGAAGGAAAATTTGTCACTTCAAGGCATTTGAGAGACCGCTTGTTCAAAGAAACAGAGAAAAATTTGGCACTCAGAGTTGAGGAAACTGATACTGAGGATAAATTCAACGTGTTTGGAAGAGGAATACTTCATTTATCAGTATTAATCGAGACAATGAGACGTGAGGGCTACGAGCTTCAAGTAGGAAAACCACAGGTTATTATTAAAGAAGTGGATGGTGTGCAGTGCGAACCGTTTGAAACCCTGGTGATTGATGTGCCAGAACAATATGCTGGTAAAGCAATAGAGTTGGTGACTCAGCGTAAGGGGGATATGTTGGTAATGGAGCCCAAAGGGGATTTGCAACATTTAGAGTTCGATATTCCTTCAAGAGGTTTAATCGGTTTGAGAAATAACTTGTTGACTGCAACAGCCGGAACAGCAGTAATCACGCATAGATTCAGAGCGTATGAGTCCTTTAAAGGTGATTTGGCTCCAAGATTAAAAGGAGCTTTGGTATCCATGGAAGCAGGGCAGACTACAGAATTTGCCATCAATAAATTACAAGACAGAGGACGATTTTTTGTTGATCCGGGAGAGCAAATTTATGTAGGACAGGTAGTAGGTGAAAATGCCAGAGAAAACACACTTGAAGTCAATATTGTTAAGGGGAAAAAGCTGACCAACATGCGTAAATCCGGTTCTGATGAGAGCGCTAAAATTGCACCGAAAATCAACTTTTCGTTGGAAGAAGCTATGGAATACATCCGTGAAGATGAGTACCTTGAGGTTACACCGGAAAGCCTGAGAATGCGAAAAATTTCCTAAATAGATTGAAGCAGCAGAAGACCATATTAAATTATTTCGTTTTTAGTTTAATGTGTCTGCTCATTGTGCCTTCTCTTATTCGTAAAGGCCTGTTTATGGATGGTGAGATATACTCAGCCATCGCACATAATTTACATATTGGGAAAGGGAGTTTTTGGTTTCCACATTGGACCGGAGACGTCTACAACCCGTTTCACCAGCATCCGCCCTTAGCTTTTGGCCTTCAGTCTTTGTATCACGACATTTTCGGGAGTAGTTTGTACACAGACCGTCTGTTTTCTTTTTCAATGGCCATTTTTGCCTTCATTTTAATTGGTAAAATCTGGAAACTATTTCATAATGATGAACAAAGTAACTTGAGCTTTGCACCACGTTTACTTTGGATCACCGTTCCAGTTGTGTTTTGGTGCTACATGAACAACATGCTAGAGAATACGATTACTTTGACGTGTTTATTGGCTGTATACGCCCTGCTTAAAGCGGGTAAAACCAATCTTAAAAAGGGGACTTTGTGGTATGGTTTGGCAGCAGTGTGCCTACTGGCCGGTTTTCTCAGTAAGGGACCGGTTGCTCTATTTCCGCTGGGCGTGCCTTTCTTGTATGATTTGATTCAAAAACGTTATTTGGAAGGCATTAAGAGAAATTTAATACTCGCAGGGATGCTTGCTGTAGTTTGTGTATTGATGGTTTTGCTGATTCCGGAATCAAAGGATAGTATTGAAACGTATATTAACAATCAGGTACAACCGAGTTTGAAAGGAGAGGCGAGGGTTACGCACAGAACTTACATTCTGGAGCGCTTGTTTATGGAGTTACTGCCAATGATTGGAATGATTCTGGTCTATTATTTCGTAAGAATCAAACAATGGTCTGCTATTCCAAAGGAGCACAAAAGACAAGCTTTATTTTTCCTGCTACTAGGATTGTCTGCCAGTTTGCCGATTATGGTGTCGCCAAAACAGTTGATGTTTTACATTGCGCCAAGTATGCCGTATTTCGCACTTTCAGCATCTTGCTTAATCATGTCCCAATTGTCAAAAGACATGAAGGCTCTGGGGCAAAAAAGACTTTGGAGGCCTGTCGTGCTATCGGTGGCGTCATCTGTTCTACTTGCTAGTATCATCTGGACTATGAGTAATGATGGTTCATACATGAGAGATGAAGAGATTTTGTCTGATGCAGAGTTGATTGGAAACTATGTGCCCGAAACAACACCTGTTTCAATGACGTCTGAAACTGGATCCCTCTGGATGATTTTGGCCTACCTACCAAGGTACTACCATCTCGAATTGTACAGAGCTACCAAGGACCATCCATATATCATTCAGATGAAAGGGGAACGAATAGAGGAAGGGTATCAGTTAGTTGACATGCCCACCCAAAAGTTGCAGTTATTGGAAAGGACAAATTAACTGGGCTTCTTCTGCACTTTCAATAGATAGAAAGGCTCTACCGCTTCATCTCTTTTTTGTGAATTCAAAAATTTTAAGGTGAGTTTCGTCACCGGGTAAGAATCGAAAGTGTGCGTTTCCAGTATCTGGCAATGAGTTTCTATATAAGCTAGATCACGGTTATGCAAATACAGCCACTTAACTGGTTCGTTGTCCGTGAATATGCCGGCTGCGCTAGATGTATAAGGAATGCTGGTTGTGCCCAAATGAAATTCCAAATCAAATGCCAAAACTCTGAACAAAATCACATCTTTATTTGGCACTTGTTCTTTAATCAGTATTTCTGAGGCTTGCTTACCTGTTTGGTACTTGCCTAATTCAGGATAAAACTGAAGATTCATGTATGTGTTTACTAATATCATCAAGCCAACGCACCAATATATTGGTTTTAAACTGTCGGAGGCTTTGTTCTTGAAGTAGAACAAAATCGCTAGGAATGCCACAAGCACCAGGCAAACCACAAATGCATTTTTCGGAAAAACAAAAATGAGCATTGCCATAAGTCCCAAGCCTAGCAGAATTGGAAGCGCTTTGAGTATCATTCTGGAGAATTGATCAAGCCTGGTTTGAAGGGATTCTCTCAAAAACTGAGCGCTTAAAATGGCAAGAAAAGGATAAGTGATGAAGATGTAATGAGGTAATTTGTATTCTGAAGCGGACAAAGCGAGAAAGGGGAGTACTGTTGCGCCAATGAGTAAACCATCGTTCGATTGAAGTAAGAATCTCTTTTGAATAGCCTGCTTGCAGAGCTTAAAAAGTCCTGCCAGGGCCAGAAAAATCCACGGCAAAAAGGCCCATAAAGAAGTGTGAATAAAAAACGTAGGATCGTTGACCTGATTAGGTTGAACTTTATTAATGAAAGGATTGTCTCCAGTTAACCGTCCAAATGACTGATCCCAAAAATAGAATTTCACACCGGAGATGTTGTCGGTGCCATATAGAGTCTTTTCCGGATGTAAATCCCATTGGTTGTAGAGTCCGTATACCATTGGAGCTAAAATGACACCAATGATGAGGATCATAAGCAACCAACCTGGTTTCAAAAAAGACTTCCAATCTCTCCTTAGAATAAAATCTGTCCCCAAAGCGAGTGCTGGTAACATGAGCCCAATTGGACCTTTTGCCAGCATGGCCATTGCCAATCCAACGCTACCCCAAATCAAGTTCTTTAAAGTCCCATTTTTAACATAGGCCATTAATTGCCAAACACCAAAAACAGAGAAGCCCGTAAGTAAAGTGTCTGTTCTCACATCATTGTTGATCATGAACATAGCCTGAGAAGTGCAAAGCATAAGAGCCGCCAATCGACCCGTTTCGGCATTTTTAAGCAGTTTACCTAATCTAAAAGTGGAATAGGTTCCTAGAATCATTACCAAAAAGGAAGGGAGTCGATAGGCAAAGTTACTCAGTCCGAATAATTTAAAAGAAAGGGCAGACAACCAAAAATGGAGAGGAGGCTTGTCCAGATAATCTCCACCACGGTGATGAATTTCCAGAAAATCGTTGGTCTGAGACATCTCCATACTTATAGAAGCGTATTGTGTGGCATCCAGACCCAATATTTCACCAAACAGACCAAATACGTAGACAAGTGCGGTTAGACCAAATAGCATGGCATAAACCGGATGTTTCCTAATAATATGGAGGTATTGATTGATGTCCGCAAACTTACAAACAATTGTTTCAATTGTCATTTATTTCCTGCGACACTTAAAATTGACCTTTCAACCGAAATACGTTTAACATTCAGCATTTGTGGGATAAATTATGTGCCATAAACCAATAGATATGTTTCGATCATTACTATGTTTAATCACATTGACCGGATTGTGTGCCTGCAGATCTTCACAACAATCGAAAACCAAATTTACCCCGGAAACTAAACTGATTCCTCGAGCAGCTTTCTTTAACGGAGAGAAAAGAAACGATTTCAAGTTGAGTCCTTCAGGAAGTCATGTGTTCTACAGAAACAATCGGAGTGCAAATGTTTTGTATGTGTATGATATCAAACAGCAATTAACGGACTCTGTCGTATTCGAAAGTCCTGTGGTAGCATATAAGACCACAATGCAAGGTCAATTGGTGGTTACCGAAGGTGAAGGAGGAGAGCAGCTGTTTCTGAATCAAAAAGAGATTTTACTTGATCAAGTATCGACGATAAGTTTGTTATCTGATGAAAATTCAAAACAACAAATTGCAGTTCGGTTGAATTCAGAAGACGCTGATGTATCAGGTATCTATGCCTTGAACTTGCTCAATCAAAAATGGAAAAAACTCTACGAACAAAACGACTATTCTCAAGTAATGTTTAACGATGACCTGAAATTGACTGCGGTTCGAAAAAATGAAGATGATGGCGGTGTTGGCTTGTACTATGTGTCAGAAAATGGTTTGGTTTCTTTAAGCAAAGTTCCCTGGACGGTAGATATGTTGGCTGGTGGGTTTACACGTTTGATATCTGTTTCTAAGGACGGAAGTCGAATTTTTTATACAAGCAACGAGCAATCCGATAAATCGAAAGTATATCGATATTCGGTGAATGACTCAGTGAGTACATTGATATGTGAAGATGGTCAGGTAGACATCATTCCATTTGCCTTCTCGCTCGATTCTTTGGGTGCACCTGAGAGCGTGGTGGGGCTTTTTGGCCAGGTGAAAAGGCATGTTTTGGATGAAAAATCTAAAGCGGATTTTGAAATTCTTGAGTCAAAATTTGCCGGTGATGTCTCGTTTGTACAAGCCAGTAATGATCATACCAAGTGGTTGGTCCGTGAATTAACGGGAACTCCTACTAAATACTACTTATACGACCGTCGAACTCAATCTTTGGATTATTTATTGTCGGATTATCCCGCCTTGGAACCTTTTGACCTCGCCAAGCGGTATAATAGATCTGTCATTGTCCGAGATGGATTAGAGTTGCCAATTCAAGTATATCTACCTCACAATTCTGATTCTAACAAGAATGGGGTGCCAGATAAGCCTTTACCAACAATAGTGTATGTTCATGGTGGTCCCTGGATGGGACTTCAGTGGAACAGCCACTATGCCTGCTGCCATTTTCAGCTATTGGCCAATCGAGGGTATGCTGTCATTAATTGTGAATTTAGAGGCACCACCGGATTGGGAAAAAGGGTGACGGAGAAGGCTTATAAAAAGTGGGGAAGCGATATGACCAATGACATTGCAGACATTGCTCAATGGGGAATTGATAATGGCAGGAAAACCAGTGAAAAATCAGGTAAGTTTTGGAGGGCCTGTTAGTTTACTTGCAGACAGTCAGATTGTATCAATTAATGGGGAAGAATATGTTTTGTA
>JAUILH010000150.1 GCA_030433115.1 Bacteroidia bacterium
ATTTCCACCTACAATTGAATGATCACCAATAACGGTATCTCCTCCCAAAATAGTAGCTTGGGCGTAGATTACCACATGACTCCCAATAGATGGGTGACGCTTACTCTTTGCATCCTTTTTTGAGACACTTAATGCGCCCAGTGTCACACCTTGATAAATCTTCACGTGATCTCCTATTTCAGTGGTTTCTCCAATCACAATTCCCGTTCCATGGTCTATGCAAAAATGAGAACCAATTTGAGCGCTTGGATGAATGTCTATCCCCGTTTGAGCATGTGCATGCTCAGTGATGATCCTTGGAATTAAATCAACCCCCAACTGGTCAATTAAATGTGCCACTCTGTAGGCAGCAATTGCGTAGAAGCCAGGATAAGATAAAATGATCTCCAACTCCGATTTTGCGGCTGGATCACCATCATAAATGGCTTTCAGGTCTTGATCGAGCAATGCTTTTACTTCCTCCACACCTTCAAAAAAATGTTGGATGAGCAGCTTTGTATTGATTTTATGATTGCTCAAATTGCTGTCAAAAATCACTTTCAAGTCTTGTTTTAAGTTATCTGTTGCTGTATATCTCTCCTCTGGCATTCCCAGACGTACCGGATAAAATGCGTTGAGCAGATCATCGAAGAAATTGGTTGCTATTTGTTTATACATATTTTTTAAGTTTTACCATTCGTCTATATCTATTGCTTCATCAACAGGCGCTAGTCGCACTGTTAAACCATCTAGCTCTGCTGTAATCTGAATTTGACACCCCAATCTTGAATTGTCTTCCACGTACCAGGCTTCATCTAACAGGGCTTGCTCAGCATCATTCCTGCTGAGAGGAAAATTCTTAGTTTCAATGTAAACCTGACAAGACGCACACAAAGCCATGCCTCCACAAGTACCCTCTACTGGCAATTCAACACTTTTGCACACTTCCATCAAGTTCATATTCATGCCGGTTGGCGCTTCTACTTGATGCTCTGTGCCTGTTCTATCGATAATGTTTAGTCTTATCGTTTCCATTATTCAAATCCTTTCACACCGTTCACTGTGGTGTATTTTAACACGTTCTTTTTATCCGGATAAATTCGCTTAAATGCAGATTGAACCATAACCGTGGCTTCATGAAAACCACACAAGATCAATTTCAACTTCCCCGGATAGGTATTGACATCTCCAATGGCGTAAATACCTTCTCGATTAGTTGCATAATCAAGCGCATTGTTCACCTTGATGGCGTTCTTTTCAATGTCGAGTCCCCAGTTGGCAATAGGTCCTAGTTTTGGTGTGAGTCCGAAAAGTGGCAACCAGTGATCTGTCTCGATCAAAGATCCAAAACCATCTTTTTGGCACACCTCAACGCCTTTTAAATTCTTCTCGCCATGAAGCTGTTTCACTTCTGCATTGGTGATGAGCTTGATATTGCCCAAAGTGCTCTGGTCGATCACCTTTTGAACTGAATCAGGATGTGCGCGGAAGCTTTCACTTCTATGCACGAGAGTTACTTCACTGGCAATGCCATCTGCTAAATAAATTGCCCAATCCAGTGCACTGTCTCCTCCTCCACTGATGACTACTCTCTGATCTCTATATTTTTCAGGATCCTTGATAATATAGGCCACACCCTTGTCTTCAAATTTTTTCAATTCAGGAATAGGTGGTTTTCTCGGTACAAACACACCCAATCCTCCTGCAATGGCAACAACCGGCGCCTGATGTTGAGTCCCCTGTTTTGTCGTAACAATGAATTGATTGTCATCCGTCTCCTTGATATCCACAGCGGGCTCACCCAAGGTAAATCCCGGATTAAATGGTTCTATTTGTTTCAACAAATTATCCACCAAATCACCCGCCAGAATTTCCGGATAGGCTGGAATATCATATATAGGTTTTTTGGGATAAATCTCAGCGCACTGCCCTCCTGCCTGCGGGAGTGCATCTATCAAATGACACCTAAGTTTAAGCAATCCAGCTTCAAAAACGGTGAACAGTCCAACTGGACCAGCACCAATAATGATAATATCTGTCTGTATCATGTCTTAATTTTTAGAGATAAATGATTCTGTGAGTTGATTGAGATGATCTACTTTGTATTGAAAATCATCCTTTAAAGTTTGTCTGTATTGATTCAGGTTTATGAGCAAGTCGTGGCTTGAATCTGGCAGAGTTTCCTCCAGTAATTGCCTGAATCTTTTAGCCATAGTTGGGGATTGTCCGTTTGTTGAAATCGCCACCTTCAAATGTCCTTTAGTGACAATTCCTCCTAAATAGAAATCACATAGATCCGGTGTATCTGCCACGTTCACTAAGAGATGCCTTCTTTTAGCCAAGTCAAAAATGTTTCGATTGACTGACGATACATCTGTCGCTGCAATAACCAAATGACGATTGTCAAGATCCTGTTCTAAAAAGGATCGCTTGCTAATTGAAACATGATGCTCCTCAGCTAATTTTTCTATTTCAGGAAGCACTGTCTCGGCAACCAATTCTACACGCGCATTCGGACTTGACTTTAGCAAAAAGGACAATTTCTCATGTCCTACCGCACCTCCACCCACAATCAACACATCTAACTGCGACACTTTAAGAAAGATTGGATATAAGTTGTTTCTATTGTCCATAGTTCTGTATGTTTTGAGTTTCAAGATTAATGGCAGAAGCATAAACAGCCTGCAACGAAGAACTGTGATTGACGACATTTCCGATGACAATGATTGCCGGATTAGACAGTCCCTTAATTTTTACTACCTTTTCAATGGTTTCGATGGTCCCAATGCCACTTTTTTCATTTTGTGTATAGCCACTTTGAATGATGGCAATTGGCAGTCCATATTTGCCTTGATCTTTAAAGATTCTTACAATCTCTGCCAACTTGCTCATTCCCATTAAAATCACGAGTGTTGCGGTACTCTGCGCAGCCAGGCGGATGTCGTCAGAAAGCTTTTTTCTGGATGTTGTTCCCGTCAAAGTCCAAACACTTTCTGAAACCCCTCTTTTGGTCAATGATATGCCTAATCTTGACGGAACAGACGTTGAAGACGAAATCCCTGGGATCACTTCTGTTTCAATTCCAAAACTCTCCGCATATACGATTTCCTCAGCACCGCGACCAAAAATAAAGGGATCTCCACCTTTTAGTCGTACCACATGGCCATGCTCAAATGCTTTCTCAACAATTAATTGATTGATTTCATCCTGAGAATACCGGTGATTATTGAGTCGCTTGCCCACATAAATACATTCAGCTGTAGGCGCATATTTCAATAGACTTTTATCTACCAAAGCATCATAGAGTACCACATCCGCGGACATCAAGCGCTCAACACCTTTAAGGGTGATTAACTTTGGGTCTCCTGGTCCGGCCCCAACTAAACTCAGTTTTTTAGTTTTATGCTGTTTCATGAGTCAATTTTGTTTGTCTGTGACGATTAGTTTGTTGATGAAATTCTTTGGCTTTATCCAAAAAGCTTCTGGCATTATCCAGTTTACTTTCCAGGTTTTTATAGGACATAGCCAGATTATAGCCTGGAGAAGCAAAACCTTGTTCTACAGAAAAATGCTGATCAAAGAGTTTTAAAATTCCGGCTTGCGAGCTCGCCTGTTGTCCTTCTGATAGCAATAATGCTTTAGCAGAATTCACGATCGATTGGTAACCCAGGTAAAAACTATCCTGATATCTCGCTTCCTCAATAGCTTCCTTAGCCAAACCAAGTTTTTCTTCACTTTCCAAGAAAAGTGTTTCTACAAGATCGATGAGCACACCAGCGCACTCTCCAACGCCTACTGCTTTCTGGTAGGATTTTTCACTACCCCAGTCTATATAATCGTCATCCGACAATTGATCTGTTTGCGCCAGAGGTTTCAGGAGGTCGTAGAAATAAATCTTTCCCAAGCGGTCATAGAAATGGAGAAAAGTCTCATTGTTCTGACTTTGGTGTTTGTAATGATCCAAAATTGTTCTCAGCACCTGCGGTCCTTTTTTACTTGGAATTTTGATGACCTTATCTGCAAACCGACCTTGACCATTCCCAAGATTTCCGCCTCCAAGAAGTACCTGAAGTGCTGGCAATACACGGCCATCTTTAGTTTTTATCGACATCCCCTGAAAACCAATATGAGCAATCATGTGCTGTCCGCAAGCATTCATGCAGCCACTGATTTTTATCTTGATCTCTTGATTCAATAGAAATTCCGGGTACTCTGTATTCAAAACACCTTCTAATTCCTTTGCGATACCAGTACTACTGGCAATTCCTAAATTACAGGTATCTGTTCCGGGGCATGCCGTGATATCTGCCGTGCTTGAATAACCTGGTTCCGCCAGACCCAACTCAGTTAATCGATCGAAGAAAAACTCGAGCAATTCGGTTCTCACATGCCGAATCAGAATGTTCTGGTGAATGGTAAAAGTCACTTCATCACCCGAATATGTCTTGATCAATTCGGCCAATTGCCTGGCTTGTGTGCTTGAAAAATTCCCTAATTGTACTTTAATGGCGATGGCATGCAGTCCGGCTTGTTTTTGTTTAATTAAGCTGGTCTTAATCCATCGATCATAACCCGTCGTATTTTGGGTGTAGTATGGCAATTTAAGCTCAACAGGTTTCAACACGAGCTGTTCCTCTGGTTTCAGAGGCGTAATATTTAAATTGCCAACATATTCCAATTCCTGATTGACCAGTTCATTGAACGTTTGAAATCCCAACTCCTTAACCAAAAACTTGAGCCTTGCTTTCATCCGTCTATTCCGCTCACCGTGGTGTTCAAATACTCTGAGTACAGCTTCAGAAAATGGGATGAGTTGATCGGCTGGCAAAAACTCTCTTATCAAATCAGCTGATCGTGACTGAGAACCCAATCCTCCCGCAACCAAAACTCGAAAACCAACTTGCCCGTTTCGCACAGTTGCAATAAATCCCAGATCGTGCATAAAACTCAAAGCGGAATCCTCTTCACTAGAAGAGAAAGAAATTTTGAACTTTCTGCCCATCTCCTGACTGATCGGATTGCGCAAAAAGTGCTCAAACAATTGATGTGCGTATGGTCTCACATCAAAAGGCTCTTTCGGGTCAATTCCTGCCAATTCTGAAGCTGTGATATTTCTCACCGTATTACCGCAAGCTTCTCGTAAGGTGATATCGCTTTTTTCTAATTCGGCCCAGAGCTCAGGTGTTCGGTCCAGACTCACATAGTGAATTTGAATATCCTGGCGTGTTGTGATGTGCAAATTCCCGGTAGAATACTTATCAGAAACATCTGCAATCCTCAACAATTGATCGCTGGTAACTTTACCATAGGGTAATTTTATCCTGATCATCTGAACACCGGGTTGACGCTGTCCGTATATGCCTCTTGCCAATCTTAAAGATCGAAAGCGCTCATCATCAATTTTACCTTCATGGTGCAATCGAATTTTTCGTTCCAGGTCAAGAATGTCTTTCTCAACCACTGGATTCTCTATTTCAGTTCTAAAACTTTGCATAATCGTTTGGTTTCTTTGGAGACAGTGGACGGAATCGAACCGTCGATCAAGGTGTTGCAGACCTTTGCCTTACCACTTAGCTACACTGTCTTTTAAATAAAAAGCCCCGAATCAAATGACCGGGGCTTTCAAAATATCTTTGCTTAATGTTTGGATATAAGTCATTCCCTCCGCCCCAGGCAGATCATACAACACATCACACACATCCTGTTTATCAATTTAATTCTGATCATTTGTTACAAATTATACCATAAAAAAAGCCCTCTGAATATCTCAGAGGGCTTTATCAATTTCTTTTCTCAAATACTTATGACATGGCAATACCCTCTGCGAAAAATTCACAGCAAAGCATACAACACATCATATTTTTTTGACTTGTCTTCATGACGCCACAAATGTACAGGCATATTTTTTTAATATCCAAGAAAAAAAACAAGAAAAAGATTTATTCCTGCCAAAAATCCAGTAAATACTAGCAATACAAACCAATTTGTTAAATTTTAATTACACTCATTTCTTCCAGTGATGGATTTAACAAAAGCTCCTCACTCGTCGAAAATTAGGCACACCGAGTATCATACTGCCATAATTTTGCCATAAACTAAGCTTAATATTATAATTATGAAGAAAATTTACTTATCTCTCCTTACAGTGTTGATGGGTGCAGGAATTTCTGCACAGACCACCTATCTAGAGGCCGGTCCAACCGCTGGACAGGGACCATTACTCAATTCTGAAAGCACCACCGTCAATACTAATTGGACAGAAATTCATTCCTACAATTCTGGAGCTGGATCATCTGACAACAGCTGGTCAGCTGCAGTTGCCATACCGTTCTCCTTCGATTATTTTGGAGGGAATGTAACTCAGTTTTGTGTCAGTAAAAATGGGCTGCTTACTTTTGACGCCAGTGTAGCGGGCACTACTTTGCCGGCTTCAGTAACTGCAGACAATTCCGCTCTGCCCAATGTTGATCTACCTGACAGCACCATTGCCTGGTTTTGGGGTGGATTCGGAAATCCTGCTCCATTGGGAACCAATGATGATATATGGATGAAAGAGTTCGGAACGGCGCCAAACAGGCAACTCTGGATCAAGACATTTTCATTGGAAATGGAAGCGCAAGGATTCACATACAACTATGTTGTGCTTGAAGAAACCACGAACAAAATATATGTAGTTGACGCTCGATGGGATGTCGCTGGTGTGGGATCATACACTGTTGGAGTCCAATTAAACGGTACAACGGCGATCCAAAATCCGGGCTCTCCCAATATTGCTTCAATCAATGGCAATGTGACGGCCCCGTTTCCCAATGTACACTACTATGAATTCACGCCTTTTATACCATCCAATGATGACGCATTGTTGTCTAGCATAGATGCACCCCAATTGCCACTTTGTAATGGCATGTCAGATGTAGAAATTACAATTGGTTCACTTGGACAAGATACTTTGTTTGATTTAGATATCAACTGGTCTGTGAATGGCACGATTCAAACACCTTTCAGCTGGTCCGATACCTTAACTCAAACCGGTACAGAGTCAGGAATTATTATCGGTAATTACACGTTTTTAGATGGTGATACATTGGAAGTTTGGACATCAAATCCCAATGGAAACACGGATGGGGATACCAGTAATGATACCCTCAGCATGACAGTAAGTTTCGGTTTAAATGGTACTTACTTAATTGCTGCCTCAGGAACTGGTGATTATTTGACCTTCAATGATGCCATCACTGATATTACAAACCTAGGAGTGTGTGGATCAGTCATTTTTGAAGTAGAAACAGGCACATACACAGAACAATTCATGCTTCCTGAAATTCAGGGAATGGATAATATAAATACAGTAACATTCAGGTCTCAAAGTGGTGATAGCACAGATGTGAATTTGGAGTTTGCCGGAACTGGAACCGGAGATAATTACGTGGTTCAGTTCGATGGTGGTGATTTCTTCTCATTCGAGAACATGAGCCTCAGAAATAACGGTACGACCTATGGAAGGGTACTTGTTGTTGGAGGAAATTCTACCAACAATCGCTTTCAAAACTGTATTCTGGAAGGAAATCTAAACGCATCAACTACCAGCACTAACCTGTCCGTGGTTTATTCCACTTCTACCGCTCCTTCCAATGACAGTGATTGGTTGTTCGAAAACAATAGAATTCTAGGTGGATCATATGGTGTGTATTGGTATGGTCAGACAGCACTACCTTATCAGGAAACAGGCACCGTTTTCAACAACAACCGATTTGAGGATAACTACTATAGAGGAGCTAGATTGTTCTATCAGGACAGTGCAACCTTTACCAATAACTGGGCACACTATGACAACGGATACACTACGGGACTAGATGTATTTTACTTTGGGAACTGTGACAGTGTTTTAACTGTTACCAATAATTATGTGTATTTAGACAGCCTATACGGAGACGGTATTACCTTATCGAATTGCGATGGAGGTTCACAGTCACATGCCATGGTAAACAATAACCAAATCATTGTGAACTCTCCGAACACCTCATCCACTCAATATGGTTTATATCAAAGTGGCTCGGATTATGCTCAAATTTACAATAATAGTATCTACATTGATAACACCGGAAGCTCGTCAAGAGCACTTTATAGCACAGGTGGTTCAAATAATGAAGTGATCAACAATGCCATTGTAAATAATGGCTCAGGATATGGTGTTTACTATGTGACATCTTCTATATCTGTATCCGATTACAATAACATCTATGCGCCGAATGGCAATGTTGGTTATCTAGCAAGCGCCGCACCCGTTTTGAGTACATGGCAATTGCTCAGCACTATGGATTCTAATTCTGTATCTGTTGATCCTATGTTTAATGCGATTGATGACTTACATACTTGTGGTGCGGGAATGGACAACATTGGTATGCCAGGTCTTCCTGTGACAATGGATATAGATGGAGAAATGAGAAGCACAACACTTCCTGATATCGGTGCAGATGAGTTTTATGCACCTGCTGCGTTGTTTATTGGAAATGACACATCAAAGTGTATTGGTCAACAAGTTACTATTGGATTCAATGCAAATACCGCTAATTATCTTTGGAGTGACATGAGTACAAGTGATTCTATCACTGTAACTGCTCCGGGGATTTACCATTTAACCATTTCCGGTTCATGTGGAACAGCGATTGACAGCATTGAGATAACGGATATTCCAGACGCTGTAGCAGATTTCAATCAATCAACTTCATTCCTGACTGCAATTTTGACTGATCAAAGTTCAGGCGCTGATTCATGGAGCTGGGATTTTGGTGATGGAACAGGTACATCAACTGCTCAAAATCCAATTTATGTTTACAGTGCACCAGGTCAATACATTATTACCTTAACTGTAACTGGACCTTGTGGAACAGACATGACTACTCAGCTCTTTGACGCCACTACGGTTGGTATTGATGAAGCATCATTTGATGGTGCGGTGAGCACTTATCCAAATCCTGTGAATGATGTATTGAACATTTCATTCAGCGATTGGACTTTCGGAGATTTACAGTTAACTGTGATGGACCTATCTGGTAAAGTGGTTCGTTCAGAAAATATCTCAGGTGAAGGTAGTTTCGTTAATGAAGTATCTGTCTCGGATTTAGCTGTAGGCACTTACTTATTAAAACTAAGTACTGAAGATGGCTCTCAAATCGTTAGAAGATTTGTGAAGCAATAATTTTCTAAATAATAACAATGAAAACCGCCATGTGACCCATGGCGGTTTTTTTATACACTTCAATCAATAAACCTAACACTTCAACATAAATACATATGTATTAAACAAAAAAAATCACTATCTTACTTCTAATCACCTCACCATGCGTTGCTTACTTATAATTACTTTTTCCATATTGTTGGCGGGCACCTACGCCCAAGATTATATAGAATCCGCTGGTGGACTATACAATGATGAAGCTTTTGATTTGGAAGTTGATGCTGCCGGAAATGTATTTACTACTGGGTATATTACGTCTGCCTCTAATTTTGGAAGCTCATTAACCATTAATACAAATGGTTACAGTGATATTTTCGTATCCAAATCCGACCCCAACGGTAACTTTCTTTGGGTAAAAGTGTTTGGGGGAGCTCAGGCAGACCGAGGGTATGACATTGAATTAGATCCTCAAGGCAATATCTATGTGACGGGGTACTTTTTTGGCACAGCCAATTTTG
>JAUILH010000151.1 GCA_030433115.1 Bacteroidia bacterium
GGGGTGTTTAGGACTATTGTGAAACCATTGGTTTTGTGTAATTGGAACTTTTCTATTTGAGCAGTGTCCAATTCGTCAAAACGATTGCTCGTCAAACTGTCCGTTCTTAATATATTACCATCTTCAATCCAGAGATACTGAGGTCCCCATTCAGTTTGTAGTTCCCAAATACCTTGAATCAAATTGGTGTCAATGGTAGTTTCGCCTTGCTTGTCTTTTCTCTCTCTACCTTGATTATTCGTGCTCTCCTCAATTTGATCATCTATATGGCTTGACTTCTTCTTTTTCTCAGAACAAGCGATAAGACTTACCATTAGAATAAAGCAATACATTAAGCAAGCGTTCTCAGACGAAGGAAGGCGTCTGCTTGAGGTTTTGATAGCCCTTAATCTGACCATCAACTCTTAAAAAAACAAGTCAACTTAACCTTTGATTTTTTAGTTCTTTTAAAATGTCTCTTAAACCACTTTTTCATCGGTCTCCATACCTTCTTCTTCATGAAGTGCTTGTTATTCGGATTGCGTCCCCAACCTTGACTCGCTTTCTTCTTTTTCTCGCTTTTAGCCAATCCGGGTATGGTCAATGGTACTTTTGGACTTGAAATAGATTCTTTTGTGCTTATTTCAACGCTCTTCGGCTTTGGCAACTCAATTTTTTTCAGTGTGGGTTTTGCTTTGACGTTTTCAGTCTTTACTTGATTCGCCTTTTGCTGAGTCGGAATAGATGCAACAGGGTTGCTGTTACCTCTACTGCCCCTGTTTGTTACATTAGCATTAGAACCTCTACTTGCGACATTTCCTCTGTTCCCTCTACTTTGGATTTCAATGACTTGTACAGACTGGATGAAACTATTGTCGTTTACAATCTGCTGTGCCTGATTTCGATCCGTGTTTACCTGTATGGCTATGTTACCACGGTTACCTCTATTGGGGGTTGAATGACCTCCACGATTGCCTCTTGACTGATTGAAGCCAACATTGTCAAAGCTGATGTTGTTGACATTGTCAAAATTGAGATTCTGAACGTTTCTGGCAGATTGATTAATGCTCTGCTCGTTAACTTTATTAGTGCCATTGAATCCATTGGTTTGGATGTAGTTAAAACTGTTGCCACCTCTGTTGCCTCTGTTTTGTGTAAAACCAGTTGCGGAACTAATGAGGATTGTTGAAATGAGTATAATTGTTTTCATGACTATTGATTTTAAGGCTAAACTATTTCAAGTTGCTGCCATTTAATAGTATGATTGAGAGAAGAAACCGTTTCACTTGGTGAAAATTCAATTCTGGCACTTTGCTTGCTAATCAAAAGGCTATAATTAACTTTATTCCGTGCGATACCTGGTTCTTATATTGAGTGTGTTGTCGAATTGTGCCCATGCACAAATTGATTCGAGCTACCTGCAAATAGTTCCGGAAATCATGCTGGGTTTTCCTGAGCACACAGGTCATATCATCCATTCCGATACACTCACGCGAACCAATCCACTGGAAAAACAGGATGATTCGGATAAATCGGTTGAGTTTGGAAGAATCTATCGAGGGATGAAAATAGTGCGGGATGAGACAAATATTTTTGGATTTTCGATTGTCTCCGGAGATAAATATGTCTTTTTGTTATATAGAAATGATGAACCTGAGAACAGTTTGAGCTATGTATCCAAGCTAGCCTTTGAATTGGACGAATTGCCCACCGAGAAAATCATCATTCCAAGGTCAGATTTGGCTCAGATAAACTACATCTTTCGGGATAATTACTCATCTGGTCTCATTGATATTCCTCAAAAGGAAAAAACAACCAGTTTGAAAATTTTTCCTTTTAATAAGAATGAATTCAGAATTTTATTCTTCGATGAAACCGATGAGTATAATAAACCAATACCACTTTATGATACTTCTGCCGTGTCATTTTACATCAATCACTTCAATGATACACTGGTTTACCGTTCCAGTTTGTCCAGATACAAGCGCTCACTGATGGTGTCAAAACAGTATCTTGAAGACAGAGGCTTGTTAGCAGATCCAAAAGGGGAAATGACCATTAAACTCATGTATCCCAATGAAGTGAATGTCTATTATCATTATAGGGACGGTGAATTGAGTTTGTACAAGAATTTTTCTGAGGATTTCATCATTTACTTCAATCCTAAGAATCCATCCATGGTTTACGAGTCTGCGTTCGTTCATTATGAGGTCAATGGTCCCAATGGTAAGCTGCTTGTAAGCTCTGTGGGGGAGGATGATGTGCAGCCCCGAGCAATAGGCAAGTACACCAATTATACACCTAAAGGCACCTGGTGCTATAAGTATCCCAGTCAGCAAATATTGGCCAAAGGGAAGTACAAACAGGGGCACAGTGGTGGCTTTGGTCATCATGGTAAATGGCGGTATTATTATTCTAACGGACAATTGATGGCGAAAGGAAAGTATAAATACCTGCCAAAAGAAAACGTGACATTGATGAAGCCTAATTGGAGATTCTATAACGACCAGGGTGAGGAAGTTGAGACCTTGCCAGGCGTAAGAACCATCAAGGGAAACAGCATTTTTTTACCATTGCCAAATTACTTGTCGGTAATGAAAACTTTGCTCAAAATATATGACCAGACATGGTGAATGAGTCATTTGACTTAGTTTTTGATCGTATTTTTTTGATAAAGGAAGCTTATTTTTGTAGTGTGAAATTCAGGTTCATCATATTCATATGCATCATTGGTTTGTGTCCTCAAAGTGTTGGGGCACAGTCAAATGACGACAAAAGTGAAGGACAGGTGGTGTTCGATATGATCAATGAAGCCAACGCCATGGTGAATACAGAGCCCACTAAGGCCAGTGAACTCATACAAGAAGCTCTAAAGAAGGCCATTTCTACTGAAAACTTAAGGGCGCAAGGATATTGCTACAATACTCTGGGGGCAATTGATTATAAATTGAATTCGTACGTTCTGTCTGCGACCAATTACAAAAAATCCATTGAACTTTTCGAGACAGTGGTTGATCCGAAAGGAAAATACAACTCACTCAAATATATTGGACATGCTTATGAAGCGGCAGGTGATTTGGAAACGGCACAACGTTATTACCTTATTTTACTAGAGTTGGCTCAAAATACAGGTCAAAAATCTGACTATTTAAAAACGCTATATGATCTCGGAAGGGTGTCATATAATTCTGATATCCAGGGCCGGGCAAAGGTTTATTTTAATGAGGCATTAAAGCTTGAAGAAGCGGCCGGGAACGAGAGTGGAATCGCCAAATTGAAGATCTGGATAGGGATGGTTGAAGAGAAATTGGGGAATGATGAGCAGGCAATTAATAACTATGAACAATCCAATAAAATTGCCCTGCAAAATGGATATGATGAGGTCTATCAGCAATCAAGTAATTCAATAGGCAATTACCTCAATTCGAATTCGCGAAATAGTGAAGCCGTGGAGATTCAAAAGAAAGCACAAAAGCAAAATATCTTAAGAGGTAATAGAAGCGGTGAACTTGATAATGTATACAACATAGCCAAATATCAATTGGACGACAACAATCCGGAAGAAGCCATTCCGTACATCAAGAATTCCATAGATATCTCCAAAGAGTTGGGAAATATCGAGCTCTTGACAGATGCCAACCTTATGTTGTCCAAGGCTTACGAGCAACAGGGGAACTACGATTCTGCTTTAGTGGAGTATAAGAAATATCTGTCTTTGGTTGATTCGGTAGAAAACCTTCAGGCAAAAAGGGAGTTGGTCGCACTCAAAATGAGTAAACAACTGAACGAAAAGGTCAAGGAACTGGAGTCAATTAAACGTGAGCTCAGCAGTACACTTGAGGCTTCTGAAAGCATGTCAGAAGAGTTTGAATCCATCAAAGAGGAACGTGCACTTGAAAAACGAGAACGAGAAGAGTTGGAAGCAGGTGCAGAACGGAACAGAATGGTGATGATTATGTTGTCTATTTTGATGTTGGGTGCAGGTATCTCGGCTTTTCTCATTTACAGAAGTGCGAAAGCCAAAAGAAGAGCCAATCAATTGTTGGCCTTGAAGTCTCTGAGAAGTCAAATGAATCCACATTTTATATTCAACTCCCTCAACTCCGTGAATAGCTTCATAGCCAGGAATGATGAACGATCTGCCAATAAGTATCTATCTGAATTTTCAAGGTTAATGCGTGCTGTTATGGAAAATTCTAAACATGATTTGGTGCCGTTATCAAGCGAATTGGATATCTTGAAGATGTATTTGGATTTGGAGCATGTTCGTTTCAAGGATAAGTTCGACTTTAGTTTTGAAATTGATGACGATCTGGAAGCTGAAACTGTTGAAATTCCACCAATGTTGATTCAACCATACATTGAGAATGCCATTTGGCACGGCTTAAGGTACAAAGAGGAAAAGGGATTTCTTTCTGTGAAATTTGTGAGAGAGAATAACCAGATTTTAGCGGTCATAGAGGACAATGGGATAGGCAGACACAAGTCTCAGGAATTAAAGACGCACAATCAAAAGCAAACTGTATCTACAGGAATGAAGAACATTGAGGGCAGGTTAAATATTCTCAACGACATTCATAATACCAATTTGGATGTACTTGTTGAAGATTTGTTTGAAAATGGTCAGCCTGCCGGAACTAAAGTAAAGGTGAAAATACCGTTTAACATTAATAAAGAAGCCGCATGACATTGAGAGCCATTGTTGTAGAAGATGAAGAAATTAGCAGAGAAACGCTAATCAACTATATTCACAAGTATTGTGAAGGCGTAGAGGTGGTCGCCCAGGGGGCGGATATGAAACAGGGCGTTGAGGCGATCAAGAACAATGATCCGGATTTGGTGTTTTTGGATGTTGAAATGCCTTATGGAAATGCTTTTGACTTGTTGGAGCAGATTGAGAACCCAAAATTCGAAACAATTTTCGTCACCGCATACAGTCACTACGCAATTAAAGCCCTTAATTACAGTGCCTCATATTACCTCCTAAAACCGGTTGATATCGATGAATTGGTGGCAGCTGTTGAAAAAGTGAAAGAAAGTAAAGCGGGAGACGATTTTGCAGTTCACACCAGAGTACTCATTGACAATATTAAAACTGTGAGCGATCAGCATAAGAAGGTGGTTTTACCTGTGATGGATGGCTTTGAGGTGGTGCAGGTAAAGGACATTATCCGCTGTCAAGGTAACGATAATTTTACTGATTTCTATCTATCAGATGGTTCTAAAAAGATGATTTGCAGAACGCTCAAGTTCTATGAGGACATTTTAAGTGAGTTTGGTTTTATGAGGGTACACAGATCTCATTTGGTGAATTTGGAGTATGTGAGCGCCTATAAAAAAGGCAAAGGAGGCACTTTAACAATGAGCGATGGGTCTTCCGTAGATGTATCTCCCAGCAAGAAGCAGGATTTGATAGCCAGGTTCTAGGCGGGCTTTAAGTTGCTATCATCTATTTCTGAGAGTTTGATCATTTGGACTGATTTTTGTATCTTGGTGAGTGCCAAAATCAAGCTTATGAAACACTTAGGAACCTGTATTGTGGCATATTTAGGGCTGAGCTTGTCCTATGCCCAGGATTACTCAATGGGCGATTACAAGATGCTTGTGGATACGACAACTATGCACTATCATGATGAATTGGAAGGATCGTTCAGCAATTTATATTTCTCGGATTTAGATAGTCTGGAAGGCAAACAAAATGATGAAAAGGTGGCTTTTATGAAAATTGAGCTTCTGAAGAAAGGTTCAATTATTTCAGAAGGAGACACTGAGCGCATTATTGAAAGGGATCGTTTCTATAATCCCGAAAGATATCTCAATGAAGGCGAAGACCATGATCAAAACTTTTTCTTTTCATTTTCACGAAAACAGAAAAATCTTTATTTCGTGACGATCAAGGATGTCGAGACCGGAGAGAGAGTTCATGGAGTGAAGTTGAAAACTAAAAAGCGACCCGGAACTGTTGCATTTCACAAGAAAGTCTATCGAAAAGTAGGCTTGAAGTAGTCTATTCAACGGTAATGCTCACATCATCCACATACATTACCGCTTCATTTTCCGGAGAGTTGGCGGTTATTCCTACCTGAACATTATTGTAAACACCTTTTGCGCCCTGGATGAGTGTGGATTTGTCTTTAGGCAAGGTCCGGATGTTTGATGCATCAATGATCTGAACACCATCTTGATACACCTTGATCCAACCCTTTTTCTTTCTACTTAAAAGCGTTTCAATGTCTACTTTTACCCATTGATTTCTTGGAAATAGGAGTGGAGTGCCGGTTTGGTCCAGATTGGCTTCTATCATCTTTTTTCTTTCTACGATGATATACCCATCTGACCCTTTTAATTGAAACCTTAGTCCCGGACCAGCACCAATAGCCACTGTTTCCTCAATATCAAAGAAGAAAAAGTTGTCCAAATTCTGGACACCCTCTATGTAAAACATTCCTGAAAAAATAACCACGTCACCTTCTCTGTAGAGTTTGTCATTATTCGCAATATCGCATTTACTAGCACCATCTACTGATTTCACGGCATAAAATTTCAAGCACTGATTTCCACTAAACTCATTGGTCGTGTCAATCTCAATATAGTTACCGTCCTCAGTGATTTGTGTATAGTTCCATTGCGCATTACCACCATCTATTAATTCATCAATAGAACTGATGGTTTCAAAGCCATCTGCAATAGGGTCAGTGTTTCCCGTAATTTTGTTTTTAAGACAAGAACTCAAAGTCAAGCCCAGAGCAACCGCCATGTATATCTGTTCTTTTCTCATGCTAGTTTTGTTTAAGTTTAATCCCAAAACCTATTCCAGCCCAATTTTGATACTGGAAATCATATAAATAGGAAATCAAAGGGGTGTAATGAATTCTGAAGAACCAGTTTTTATCCAGTGGCTCCAGTTTATAGCCGATTCCAAAGGTGGTCAAGGGGTGAAAACTCCCTTTTGTAGTTAAGGTCAATGTTTGGCCGGCTTCAAGGTTCAGTTTGTGTTGCGCTTCACCAATGGATAGATCAAAAGCAAATGGTAGGTATAAGGCAATGCCATTGTTTTTGTCAATCGGCAGTCCACCAAGTCCTATTCTATACGACCAGTTTTTGTTGCCCACCGACTTAAATTGAGATTCATAATTGAGGGAATAAGTGCCTGCTAAGCCTCCCAATTCAAGGGATACTGATTTCTGACGATCCTGACACCAGCATATCGACGGCAACAAGATAAATGCAAGCATACAAAATCTCATCACGACTTAATTCTCTTTAGCTCCGGTTAAAATCCAACACTCAAACTGATCCAATTCATCCTGGGTCAGTGCAGGAATATTGAAATTGTTATTTGGAACAGGCATATCTTTGAGATTGAGTACTCTGTATGAAATTGTGCCGTCCAAAACCTTTGTCTTGAGTTTGGAATAGTCTAAAATCCAGGCATCATGACATCCGGTTCCAGGACCACTTCCGGTAATGCAGCTTGCACGAACGATATCATCAATATCCGGTTTGTACTCGTAAGAAATAGGTTTGCATTTAACCAGTAATTCAGGAGACAGGGCCTTGTCTTTAGAGCATGCTCCCAGATAAATCGCAGGAGCTGATAAAAGCACCAAAAAACAACACCTCTTGAGGTTAAAATTTGCCAAGTTCTTCATTGAGTCGGTATAAAGGTAAGCCCATGACATTGAAAAAGCAACCTTTAATTTTTGGGATTCCTACATAACCAATCCACTCTTGAATGCCGTAAGATCCTGCCTTGTCATAAGGTTCATAGGTGTCGATATAGTGCTCAATCTCGGCTTGTTTGAGCGCTTTGAAATACACTTTTGTTATCTCTGAAAAGGTGTGGTGGCGATCTACAGTTCTCAAAGAAACCCCAGTTACCACCTCATGCATATTGCCACTGAGCCTACTCAGCATGTGTATGGCATCTGTTCTGTCTTGAGGTTTGTTAATCACCTGATTGTCCAATACAACCGTTGTGTCAGCTGTGATCAAAAGTTCTCCGGGATTGAGTTCGTTCTGAAAGGCACGACTTTTTAAATTCGCCAGATAAGGTGCAATTTCCCTGGCTGGCATTTCCGGATCAAATACTTCTTCAATGTCTTTTAAACGAATCTCAAAATTGAGTCCCAGTTCTTTTAATAAATTCTGCCTTCGTGGGGATTGTGAGGCTAAGATGATGCTAAAGGATTGGTCGATCGTTTTCATAGCAAAAGGTTAAGTGGGAAAAGGATGCCCGCAAGCATGATGATTTTAAGAATCCAGCTGATTCGGTAATGAGACGCTTTGTCCTTAGCAATGATGTTGATGATGAACGCAGATATGAACCCAAGGTTTAAAATCAATATAATAATCAGGGGGAAAATAGTCTGACTTCCTTTCAAGGAACTGCTCCCAACCACCAGAATCATGATAACTGCCATCATTTGCATGAATAATAAGATGCCAATAAGAATTCGTGTAAAACGCTCTCCATGAACGATTGGAATGGTTTTACAATTCATTTTTACATCACCGCGAACATCATGTAAGTCCTTCACAATTTCACGAGTAAGGTTGGTGATGAAAGCAAAAACTGCCAGTAAGCCACTCAGAAAGATGCATGGATTTAATATGACTTTGTAATCGAAATGGGCGCGAAAATCATCGGCTTCAGGTAAATTTAAAAGCATAAAATGAGCGCTCAGAACAATCACCATAGCCGTGAGCAATGCTACAGTGAAGTTGCCCACAAACTCCCGTTTCTTCAGATAGGTGGAGTACAACCAAAGTAAGTTGACTGAGATGAAGGGGATCAAAATCAACCACCAACTTTTGTATACCCAGGCAAGATAGGCGCCTATTAAAACGCCTGCCGCATTGAGTCCCCAGTGAAGCACAATCGCCCAACGTCTTTTAATGTATTTGCCAATCACAATTTTATCTGGTCTATTGACCCTGTCGGCTTTAATGTCAAAATAATCATTGATGATGTTCCCGGCAGCAGCAATACAGCAAGTACTTAAAACGAGCAGGAAAAAGTGAAGGTTGTAGTTGCTCGGGAGATTAAATAGCTCAGAAAAGGTTACAGAATCTGTATAAAGTCCAGCTTCAACGACCTCTTTCAGAATAAACGCTTCAAAAACTAAAAATTTAATAATGATCATGGTAATGGCTACCATCAAAACGTTAGACGCCCTTATGAGCCTCAAAAAGTGCCATATAGAGTGTTTACCATTCATGAGAATCTGAGTCAAACCAGTGTCCCTGGACTTTTAATGTTTGTTCTATAACGTCTCTTACACAACCTTTACCTCCTTTAACAGGGGAAATGTACTTTGCGACTCGCTTGATTTCCTCAGCAGCATCCGCCGGACACGCCGGCAAAGCCACTTTCTCCATCACTCGGTAGTCAGGAATGTCATCCCCCATATACAATACCTCATCATCAGAAATACCTCTTAAGCTTTTATAGTCGTTGTATACATCCACTTTGTTCTTGCTTGCCATGTATACGTCCTGAATACCAAAATATTGCAGACGCTCCTTAACGGAGGGAGAGTTACCTCCGGTTATAATGCAAAGGTTATAGCCTTTTTTAACCGCCAACTGCATGGCATATCCGTCCCTTGTGTGCATGGTGCGAATCATGTCATTTGGAGGCAATAGAAAGACACTGCCATCCGTGAG
>JAUILH010000152.1 GCA_030433115.1 Bacteroidia bacterium
AGGTCATGAACAAATTTTGGTTTGATCTTCACGCCCTTCATGATGTAAGGCACTAAAAAGTTGCACCCGTTCTTGTAGTTTGAGCAACCATAGGCGGTCTTGCCAGTCAAAATTCTGCCTTGTTTGCATTTAGGGCAGGTAGATTTGTTGAGGTCCACGCGATTATTGTATAAGTGAATGTCGTGCTTCACTTCATGCACCAATTTATTGACCATTTCAACGAGCTCAGCCTTGAAAGCTTTTACCTGGTAGTTGCCCAATTCAATTTCTCGCAATTTCCTTTCCCATTGCCCCGTTAACTCAGGTGACTTGAGCAAATCGTTGTGGATCAAACCGATGAGCTGTTTTCCCATGTCAGTGGCTTTAATCCGTTTCTTTTCCTTGACAATGTATTTCCTCCTGAAGAGGGTCTCAATAATATTCGCACGTGTAGATGGTCGTCCAATACCATTGTCCTTCATCAATTCTCTGAGCTCATCGTCATCCACATTCTTTCCGGCAGTTTCCATCGCGCGGAGCAATGATGCCTCTGTATAATAACTGGGTGGCTTGGTCTTCTTTTCCAGAATCTTGGGCTGGTGTTCACCTTTTTCTCCTTCCTGAAAATTGGGCATAAGGTCTTTATTGCTGTCGTCATTATTGTCATGACCGTAGACTACCCGCCAACCCGGATGTAAAATTTGTTTTCCTGAAGTTTTGAACTTATGACCCGCACTTTGACCAAGAACGGTTGTATTGCTCACTTTACATTCGGGATAAAAGACCGCAATGAATCGTCTGGTGATCACATCATAAACCTTCTGCTCATTGGCATTGATGCCAGATGGGTTCACGCCAGTTGGAATGATCGCATGGTGGTCCGTCACCTTTTTATTGTCAAAAACACGTTTGGATTTTTTGATTTTTCCGCCCAAAAGCGGCTGAACCAGTTGTTGATAATGTCCCAGCTTACTCAGAATACCTTTGACCTTTGGATAGATATCGTCTGATAAATAACGGGTGTCAACTCTTGGATAGGTCACCAGTTTTTTCTCATACAAACTTTGAGTCATTTTGAGCGTGTCGTCAGCAGAGAAGCCAAATTTACGGTTGCACTCTACCTGCAAAGACGTCAGATCAAACAACTGAGGCGCCTGTTCTTTCCCTTCCTTTTTGGTGAAAGAAACTATTTCAAACTCTTGTCCGGTAATCGCAGCCAACACCTTTTCAGCTGCTTCCTTCTTTTTGAATTTCCCCTTTGCACTGGCGAATTCTGTATCTCGATAGACAGTTGCAATTTCCCAGTAATTTTCCGGAACAAAATGGTCAATTTCATTCTGTCGTCTAACGATCATAGCCAGTGTTGGCGTTTGTACGCGACCAATGGATAATACCTGACGATTTCTGCCGTATTTCAAAGTGTATAGTCGGGTTGCATTCATGCCCAACAACCAATCTCCAATGGCCCGAGAACTTCCGGCAGCATACAGGCGGTCAAAGTCAGACCCTTCTTTAAGCGATTGAAATCCTTCTTTAATGGCTTCTTCGGTCAAGGACGAAATCCACAATCGTTTGAGAGGTTTTCTATTTCGCGCCTTAGCCAAGACCCAGCGTTGGATGAGTTCTCCTTCCTGACCAGCATCCCCACAATTAATCACCTCATCACAAGATTTAACCAGTTTTTCGATGGTTTTGAATTGCTTCTTAACACCACCGTCTGGAATGACCTTGATGCCAAATTGGGAAGGAATCATGGGGAGCGTATTCAGATTCCATGATTTCCATTTCTCAGTATAATCATCCGGGGTTTTTAGTGTGCATAAATGACCAAAGGTCCAGGTAACCTGATAGCCATTGCCTTCAAAGTAACCATCCTTTCTCGACTTGGCTCCTAGAATGGCAGCAATTTCTTTGGCAACACTTGGTTTCTCCGCTATGCACAACTTCATTCTTTAAAAATACAGCTATTCTCAACAAATTCATGTCACAAAGGCGGGAAGAATATGAACAATTTGGGAAGAAATTAAATGCTTATCGTGCCATAAAATAAATCAGGAAGGCAGATATGGTGACGATAACCGGAAAACCAGCGGCGAAATATGCCAATCCATAGTAAGACCCCCTCGTTGGCTCCACAAAATAAAGAACAAAGGGGAGGAGTAGTGCAAAAATGATGATGTTCACAGCAGAGTATATCGACCATGAATTTGAGTGGCGGATCGTTTTTCCAGTTGAAGTTTTGAGCTCTACATTATGCACAACGCCTGATATTTGGGAGATTTCCGATTTAGTTTCAAGATAAGATCCGTGTCGAAAAAAATTAGGGTCATCTATCATTACTTCAACTACTTCATTCCCATGGTTGACTTTAAGGTGAATGTCGTCTACCGACCGACTGCCCAATCTGTAGAGAAATGGGTCGGTATGCTCGTAAGTGTAATTGTAGTCGACCAGAATAAAAACCACCAGGAAAGCATATAGATATGCCAGTTTTTTTGTCACTCTTACAAGCTTGGAGTTGGCAAATTCCAACAAGTCTTTTGATTCTTCCTCCTGATGTTTTCTGGCATATTCTCGGGCCTTTTTGAGACGTTCTTCAAAAATGGCCTGGGCATCCATTTTCGAGTATTTTGGATCAGCAGCTCTTGATTGCTGTGTAGTTTTTTGAGGCGTGTTTCCGGCTTTAAGAATGGCATTGTAAGCATCATTAATCTCTATGAATTTAGTCTGAGCTTCTTTCCCTGAATTGGTATCCGGGTGGTGTTTGAGTGCCAGTTTTCGGTATTGCTTTTTTACCTGATCAAGATCAGCTCCTTCACTTAAACCTAGGGTCTTGTAATATTGCCGCATGCTATGGCTGAGTTGCTGCGTGCTTGGTTTGGCTAATGGTAATGACGATCAATGAGTCGCAATCACCCGTTCCAAAATCTAGGAACCTGGGAACGAGATTGTCCGGAGTCACAGTCATGTTCCCGGCACCAATGTACTTACAGCCATGCTCAAAGCTCAGAGGAAAAGTTGTTTCAGCGGTATAGTTGTTTCCGGATACGCTTCTGCCACTGAATTTTCCCACGATCCAATAAATGTCATCGCTGGCATCAGCTGTGTTCAGATCATCATATAGAATACGGGTGCCCTCTCCACTGAGTGTGGCTGTTTGATCAGGATTATATCTGGTTATTTTTAGGTCGGAATAGGAAAACGAATAATGCAATCGTCCATTCACATTGTCCCCCATATTGGTGAACTTTACAGAACCGTCTACCTTTACGCCATCTACATAATAGTTGATGAAATTTGCATTTACAACGGTGGCTGAATCCGAATAGTTTGCGTCAATGGTACAATAAATCTGTCCTTTTCTGGTTCTGCCATCGCTTCCAGTACATCCTGTGCCAAAATCTATGCTGATGGTATTGGGAGATCCCAATAAATTCTCAATAACGGTTGCGCATCCTAAATGTCCGCTGGTGTGTGAAGGTGTCATGCCATATGCTTTTCGTGCTGCATCATCTATAATGTAAAAAGCATTGGAAAGGTACACCTGATTATCAATTTCGTCGGAAGACGCAATGATGCTTTCATCAAAATCACGATCTGATTTTCGGCAACTACCAAGGAAAATGGCGCACAGCAGTATGGGAACTAAGTAATTCTTCACAAGCACTTATTGAACGAAAATATACAAAAAAAGTTCCGCGAATTAATCTACAGATACTGTCTTTGGACAAATTGTGGTGAATAACTTGGGAATTTGTGTGTTAAAACGCATCTTACCTGAGCAGGTATTGAACAAAATCAAAGTGGTAGCGATTCTTCTCGTCGGCAGGATTTTTAATTCTCGATACCTCAGTCCATTTGTCTTTATCAATTTCCGGGAAATAAGTATCACCTTCAAAACTCTGTTGGATTTCAGTCACATACAATTTGTTGCAAAGATTGTTTTCAAGCGCATATTTGTAGATTTCTCCTCCGCCAATGATAAAAATCTCTCCATCATACTTTTCGTGAGCCAGTTTGATGGCATTTTCTATGCTGTAACAAATATCTATGTTCTCTTCTTCGAAGGATTTGTTTCTGGTCACCACAATGTTTGGGCGATTGGGCAATGGCCTGAATTTTTTTGGAATGGAGAGGTAATTTTTTCTCCCCATAATAACTGGTTTGCCCAGGGTGGTTTCCTTGAAGTAAGCCATGTCTGCAGGTAGGTGCCAAATCAGGTCGTTGTTTTTTCCAATCACCCCATTTTCTGCCACAGCAACTATTAGTGAGCATTTGATCATACTGAAACCGCGGCTTTGATGTGTGGATGTGGATCGTAATCGATCAATTCAAAATCGTCAAATTTGAACTCAAATAAATTGGTCACATTTGGATTGATCTTCATTTTTGGAAGTGGTCTTGGCTCCCGGGTCAACTGCTCTTTGGTTTGTTCAATATGATTGCTGTACAAATGGACATCTCCACCTGTCCAAACAAATTCTCCGGGTTCGTAGCCACATATCTGCGCAATCATCATAGTCAACAAGGCGTATGAAGCTATATTGAAAGGCACACCCAAGAAGGTATCTGCACTTCTCTGGTATAACTGACAGCTTAACTTGCCATCGGCTACATAAAATTGGAACAGACAATGACAAGGTGGTAAAGCCATATCATCTACCAATGCGGGGTTCCAGGCCGATACAATATGTCTTCGCGAGTTAGGATTGTTCTTGAGAGAATTGAGTAAGTTTTTAATTTGATCTACCGACTCTCCATTGGGCGCTGGCCAAGACCGCCATTGGTAGCCATACACAGGACCTAAATCACCATTTTCATCAGCCCATTCGTCCCAAATTCTTACGCCATTATCTTTTAGATATTTGATATTGGTATCGCCTTGCAAAAACCAAAGCAACTCGTGGATAATGGAGCGAAGGTGTAATTTTTTGGTGGTGAGACAAGGGAATCCTTCTGACAAATCAAACCTCATTTGATAGCCAAAAGTACTGATCGTTCCGGTTCCGGTGCGGTCACCTTTCTCCGTTCCATTGTCTAGAATATGTTGTAATAGGTCTAAATATGCTTTCATAGTTATTCGGCAATATACTTGTTGTACCAGGTTTGATAATCTTTATTGATGACCGTACCATCGTTTAAGGTTGGTTCCGGATAGTTTCCTGCCCCCATGCAAATATGGTTATCATAGTAGCCGTAATCTACTAATTTGAAGAGCGGTACTGCCCATTTCATTTTCTTATCAAAACCAAAAGTGTAATTCATTGTGATTTTGTAATTGTCATCAGAGTTGATTGGTTCGGCTCTGTACTTACTGATGCCGGACCCTGTAGTTTCTAGTCTTGCTACCTTTTTAACTTTCAATTTGATACTGACATCTTCAGAATTCCAATCACAAGTAACGATTTCCGCAGAAACCACTTTCAAAAGATAAGCCTCACTGCCTGTGCAGCAATCACAATAATCGATGATGTAAGGGTTTTTTTTGAGGAATTTGACCGTTTTTTTGGCTTCCTTTTCTTTCAAATTGTCCCATGCATCTGCTTTGGATACTGTTATTGATAAACACAGGAGAAATGACAAAATGTACTTCATGCTACAAATATACAATGCAAACGAGCGTGATATGTCTCGCAGTTAAATAAGAGTAAGCAATGTTGAAAATTACATGAGCATACCGACTACCACAGCGGTCATTAAGCAGGCTATGGTGCCACCAATCAAGGCGCGCATGCCCAATTTTGAGAGCAGTCCTTTTTTGGATGGTACCAGCGCACCAATGCCTCCGATTTGAATGCCGATTGATGCAAAGTTGGCAAATCCACACAGGAGGTAGGTACTCATGATGATGCCTTTGTCCGTGAGATCGCCCGCTGATTTCATATCACCGAGTCTGGTGTAACCCACGAATTCATTCAGAACTGTTTTCTTACCCAGCAATTCTCCCATCAGAACAATATCGGCGTCATTAGCGCCCATCAACCACATAAGCGGTGCGCAGGCATACCCCAAAATCATGTCTAAACTCAATGATTCGTAAACTGTATTCTCGGCAATCCAATCATTCATGCCAACCAGACCTCCAAACCAGCCAAGGATGTGATTGCCAAAAGCAACCAGCGCGATAAAAACGAGTAACATACCCGCCACATTAACGGCTAATTTGATGCCGTCAGAAGTTCCATTGGCGATGGCTTCTAAGGCATTCGTTCCAATTTTATCCTTGGGGACATTCAGGTCCTTATTAAATTCTTCGGTTTCCGGAACCAGAATTTTAGCAGCTACAATGGCAGCAGGTGCAGACATGATTGAGGCAATCAACAAGTGTTTGGCAAAGAATAACTCCTGAGCTGGGTCTCCTTTTCCCAGAAATCCGATATAGCCCGCTAAAACTCCGCCGGCAATGGTGGCCATTCCTCCAGTCATCAGAGTCATGAATTCAGATTTTGTCATACCAAGCAAGTAAGGCTTAATGAGCAGAGGAGCTTCCGTTTGTCCCAGGAAAACGTTTCCGGCAGCAGCCATGCTTTCTGCTCCCGATAATCCCATGATTTTTTGCATGATTTGGGCAAAAAACTTCACGATTACTTGAAGGATTCCCCAATAATAAAACAGGCTGGTAAGCGCCGAAAAGAATATGATGGTAGGTAAAACCTGAAAAGTGAAATTGATGTAAGCATTGTCCACTTTCCCATCAATGAAAGACCCCAATAGGAAGTTGGTGCCATCTTGTGTAAAGCTAATCACCTGGAGAAAACCTTGACTAATGGCATCAAATATGTCTGCAATGAAGGGCACTTTCAATAAGGCAAGTGCCAGTACGATCTGGATGGCAATGCCTTTTAAAACCAATTTCCAGTCAATTTGTTTCCGGTTTGATGAGGCCAACCATGCGATGGATAGAAGTACCATGATGCCAAGAATACCTCTTAGTATGGAGATGATTGAGAAGTTGTTCTCAATGGTTTTGGGCACATATTTGAACTCGATGGTTTGCTCATGGCCTGCCAACAAAACAAGTTCATCGCCGTTAGTTTTGACAATTTTATAATTTGCCGCACGTCTACTTGGGTGAAGTACATTGTTCTTCAATTCACCGATTTTCTTGCCCTTAGAGTAATAGATGACCGTTGTAACACTGTCTTCTGTTGAGATTACTGAAGAGTCGATATTCTCAGTTTCAAATTCCGGTGCCCCCGTTAAAACAAGAGCAGTGTCTCCAAGCAGAGACCATTCTCCTGTAGAGTCTGGTAGTGAAGTAATATTGGTGAAAAATTGCTTTTCGCCGTCTTTATCTTGCAGCGTCAAAAATTTCGCCTTGCCTTCTTTCTCGTTGGCTGAACTTTTTAAAGTCCACTTTCTTTTGATGAGTTCTTCAACTGGTGGTTTGTCTTCATTCTTCTTACAGGAACTAAAAACGACTGTAAATAAGAGTACGAAACATATCAGTTGTTTGAAAGGCATCAATTTTTGTTTCTAGAATTTATTTCATCCCGAATTTTAGATGCTTTTTCATAGTCTTCATTGCGAATCGCTTCATCAAGTTGGGCGTTTAATTCGTCAATTGACTGGCCTGAGAATCCACCGCCGCTTACATTGATATTGGCTTCAGAAATGCCTTCACTCGATTGATCGCCAATATGTTCGTCATCGTCCTCATCATCTTCATCATCGAGGATAATGCCAGCTGAACTTAAAATGAATTCGTAAGTGTAAACAGGGCAGTTGAATCTGACAGCGAGTGCAATGGCATCAGACGTTCTGGCGTCAATTTCTTCTTCAACCCCGTCTTGAACGCAAACAATTTTCGAGAAGAAAATGCCCTCAACCAAATTGTAAACAATCACCTCTTTAACTTCCACTTTGAAGGTGTTCGCCATGCTTTTAAAAAGGTCGTGAGTGAGTGGTCTGCTTGGCGTCATGTTCTCCAACTCAATAGCTATTGCCTGAGCTTCAAATCCACCAATAATAATTGGCAGACGTCTTTTGCCAGAGGCTTCTCCCAAAACAAGGGCATAGGCGCCTGATTGAGTTTGACTATAGGATAATCCGACTATTTCAAGTTCTATTTTTTCCATCTAAAACAAGATGGGAAGCGAAGAGCTTCCCATTTCGATTACTAATATAATAATTCCAAATTACAGGCTTAGTTAGATGCCTTGAATTTTTTCACTGCCTCAGTTAACCTTGGCAGCACCTCAAATGCATCACCCACAACGCCGTAATCGGCAGCCTTGAAGAAAGGAGCCTCAGCATCCGTGTTGATCACAACAATGGTTTTTGATCCATTCACACCCGCTAGGTGTTGAATTGCTCCACTGATTCCGGCAGCAATGTATAGGTTTGGTCTGATGGCAACACCAGTCTGACCAACATGTTCATGGTGAGGTCTCCATCCGATATCGGCAACTGGTCGACTACAAGCTGTAGCGGCATCCAATGAATTCGCCAAATCTTCAACAATTCCCCAGTTTTCAGGTCCTTTCAAGCCTCTGCCCGCAGACACGACCAATTCAGCTTCAGGCAAAGGAACGGATCCACCTTGAGATTTCAAATCTTTGAATTGAATACCGGCATTCCCTACATCTCCACTAAAATCCTCTACGCTTGCACTGCCATCTCCCAACTCAGGTTGAAGGGAATTAGGAAGCAAAGAGATGACTTTTTTGTCTGAAGTGATGTTGACATTGGCAAATGCTTTTCCTGAGAATACATTTGTTTTCACCACAAAACCGTTTGATGTATCGGGTAAAGCGATCGCTGGAGACGCATTCCCTGCTTTCAATTTAGCGGCTACTCTAGGTGCCACTGCTTTTCCTACAGGGTCTTGCGGAATTACAATTACACTTGCCCCTTCTTGATCTGCAACAGCAGAAATCAATCTACACAATTGCTGAGGGTCTGCATGTTGAATATTTCTGGCTGCAACCACTTTGTTGGCTCCCGCTTTTCCTAAGTCGGCCAAAGCGCCTTCATTGCCAAAAGTCACTACTGTGGTTGATCCACCAATCATGCCAGCGACTTTACTTCCATAAAAACTCGCTTCTAAAGCGGCCTTATTCACACCATTACTTGTATCTACGAAAACTAAAACTGACATATCTTAAATAACTTTTGCTTCATTATGTAATAACTCAACTAATTCATCCATGTTGGTTGGATCGATCATCTTACAAGCGGCCTTTTCTGGTGGCAATTCGTAAGATACAACTTCAGAAGTCACGGCCACATCAGCTGCAGAAATGACTTGAAGTGGCTTGGTTCTGGCCGCCATAATACCTCTCATGTTGGGAATTCTTTGTTCAGCCATTCCTTTAGCACAACTCAATGCAAATGGTGTATTCACTTCAGCAACTTGCTTACCACCTTTCACGTCAAGTTCAACAGTGGCTGTGTTGCCGTTCATGTCCAGCTTGCTAGCCAAACTCAAAAATGGCATATCCAGCAACTCAGCGATCATTCCGCCCACTTGAGAGCCATTGTAATTAATGGTTTCTTTTCCAGTCAGTACAAGATCAAATCCTTTGTCCTTGGCATATTCGGCAATTTGCTGTGCAACGAATAAACCATCTTTGGCTTCAGCATCAATTCTTACGGCTTCATCAGCGCCAATTGCCAAAGCTTTTCTCATAATTGGTTCATCAGCGGCAGTTCCAACTGTAGC
>JAUILH010000153.1 GCA_030433115.1 Bacteroidia bacterium
CCAAACGCCATGCAAAATCGACTGGAGGCAGAAGGGATTCAAGTGAAAAAAGATCAAGTTCAGGAATTTAAAACACTTTTCTGGGACCCATCAGAAGAATTAGAATTATAACATCATGTCAGAAATTAACATAGAACGTGTCAAAGAAGCCTTATCCAATGTGATAGAGCCAGATTTGAAGAAAGACATCATCAGTTTAAACCTGGTGAACGACATTAAAATAGACGGTACAAACATCAGTGCCACCGTTCAGGTAAGCAACCCGGCCATGCACAGTAAAAAACGGATGCAGGAAGCCTGTGAGTTCAACCTTAAACGAGCTTTGGGGCAGGACATTGAGACCAACATTACCATAGAAGGGATGAAAAAAGACCGTGCACCTGAACACAGAAAAGTCTTGCCAGGCGTAAAAAACATTGTGGCAGTCGCTTCAGGAAAAGGTGGTGTTGGAAAATCTACCGTTACAAGCAATCTTGCAGCTGGATTGGCGAAAAGAGGCTTCAAAGTTGGTTTGATAGATGCAGATATCTACGGACCATCCATGCCAATCATGTTCGACTGTGTTCATGACAAGCCCGACGGCATTAAAGTTGGGGATAAGCAATATATCAAGCCTGTTGAAACGCATGGTGTCAAACTTCTGTCCATTGGATTTTTTGCGGACATTGATCAAGCCGTTATCTGGCGTGGACCAATGGCCAGTCGTGCCCTATCTCAAATGATTACGGATGCATATTGGGGAGAATTGGATTTTATGCTCATTGACTTACCGCCGGGAACCGGTGACATACACTTGTCTTTAATTCAAGCAGTACCATTAACTGGAGCCGTCATTGTCACTACTCCCCAGGAAGTTGCCTTGATGGATGCACGAAAAGGCATTGGCATGTTCAAACTCGATAGTGTGAATGTACCAGTACTGGGAATCGTAGAAAATATGAGCTATTTCACACCGGCCGAATTGCCGGAAAACAAATACTACATTTTTGGAGAAGGTGGCGGCCGTAAGTTGTGCGACATCACAGGCACTCAATTATTGGGCGAAATTCCACTAGTACAGAGCATCAGAGAAAGTGGAGACGTGGGTAGACCAGCCGTTCTTCAAGAACACACCCAAGTATCTGATGCTATGAACGACATGGTTAACCGTTTTTTAGAACGTGTGAAATGGCGTAATGATAACCTTGAACCAACTAAAATGGTTACCTTTGATAACGAACAAAAAGCTTAATCTCGTGAGCAATCAAGACATAGTAAACCGAGTAGAAGATGCACTTTCGCAGATGAGGCCTTTTTTTAAGGCAGATGGGGGTGACATGCAATTAATTGAAATCACTGACGACATGGTCGCCAAGATTGGTTTAATTGGTGCTTGTAGCACGTGTAGTATGCAAGCCATGAGTTTGCGTGCCGGAGAAGAAGCGATCAAAAAAGTCGCTCCTGAAATTCAGCGGGTAGAAGCCATCAACATTGAGGCGGAAGCCGTTTAGTACTCGCTTTGCAACATCTTACCTCTAGAATTGTTATGACTCAAAAGTGTGCTGAAGCACAGAGTATGTTTTATGGAAATAATTGACAAAAAAGATATCACTGTATTAATTGCCGGAGACTCTGGTGATGGCATGCAGTTAACCGGGTCTCAATTGACCCAAACCAGTGCGCTTTTTGGAAACGACATCAGTACCTTTCCAAATTTCCCTGCAGAGATTCGAGCACCCCAGGGTACGGTAGCCGGAGTATCTGGTTTCCAACTCAAATTCAGCAGCGAAAAACTGTATACACCAGGTGATAGTTGTGACGTTCTGGTGGCCATGAATGCTGCAGCGCTCAAAGCAAACATCAACAAACTAAAATCAGGTGGTGAATTGATCGTCAACATTGAAGGTTTTGACAAAAAGAACCTGAGACTTGCTGGAATAGATTCTGATCAGCATCCACTAGAGAGTAAAGAAATAGAAGACTTCAACCTGATTAAACTGGAAGTCACCAAACTGACCAGGGAAGTTCTAAAGGAATCGGCACTTGGACAAAAGGAAAAAGACCGTTGTAAAAACATGTTCGTCCTGGGCTATCTGTATTGGATGTACAGTCGAGACACTGAAAGCACGGTACAATTCTTAAAGGAAAAGTTCGGCGGTAAACCTGATGTACTTGAGGCCAACCTTAAAGTATTGAATGCCGGGTATCATTTCGGGGACACAAACGAAGAATTCACATCAAGATTCAAAGTAGAAAAGGCAAAATTGGATGAAGGTGAATACAGAAGCATCACTGGAAACCATGCCGCAGCACTGGGGTTGATCAGTGCCTCTGTTAAGTCTGATTTAGAACTGGTATATGGCTCTTACCCCATTACACCGGCTTCAGATATACTCCACGAATTATCGAAACATAAAAATTTTGGAGTAAAGACCATTCAGGCAGAAGATGAAATTGCAGCGATTTGTGCAGCCATCGGAGCATCTTTTGCCGGGAGTTTGGCCGTCACCGCATCTTCCGGACCGGGGATTGCCTTGAAAGGAGAAGCCATAGGTTTACAGGCTATTTTGGAGTTGCCCATGGTGATTGTAAATGTGCAAAGAGGTGGTCCTTCCACTGGTTTGCCCACAAAAACGGAACAAGCTGATTTGCTCCAGGCCTTTTATGGCAGAAATGGTGAATGCCCAGTTCCCATTTTAGCTGCAACCACTCCCAAAGATTGTTTTTACATGGCATTTGAAGCGGCTAGGATTGCACTCGAGCATATGACACCAGTATTCTTTTTGTCGGATGGATATATCGCCAATGGCGCAGAACCGTGGGCTTACCCAACTGAAGCTTCTTTGCCGAACATCACTCCACAATTCGCGTCTGGTGATGGCACCAATTACCTACCATACAAGAGAGATGATAATTTGGTGCGAAAATGGGCCATTCCAGGTCAGGAAGGTTTTGAGCACCGCATTGGAGGTCTGGAGAAGGAACACGAAACTGGAAACGTAAGTTATGATCCGGAAAACCATGAATTCATGGTAAAAACAAGAGCTGAAAAAGTTGAGAAAATTGCCGATCATATTCCATTGCAGGACATTGACGCAGGAAAACCTTCAGGAAGAATTTTGGTACTTGGTTGGGGATCTACCTACGGTGCCATTAAAACAGCTGTTAGAGCTTGTTTAGACGAGGGAATTGATGTTAGCCATGCGCAAATTAAGTACTTAAGTCCGTTTCCAAAGAACCTTAAGACCGTACTGGAATCCTACGATCAAATTCTCATTCCTGAGATGAATGACGGTCAATTAATTAAAATCATTCGGTCCCAATTCGGCATAGATGCGGAGCCATTGAATAAAATTCAAGGTCTGCCTTTCACGTCCTCCGAAATTATTAATAAGATTAAAAGCCTTGCATGATGGAAGCTACAGAAAACAAACCCCTCACCGCAAAAGACTTTTCATCTGATCAGGATGTAAGATGGTGTCCGGGATGTGGAGATTATTCAATATTGAAACAAGTCCAGTCAGTGATGCCAGATATCGGCGTGGATAAAAAAGACATTGTTTTTATTTCAGGAATTGGCTGCTCATCAAGATTTCCGTATTACATGAACACCTATGGTATGCACAGCATTCACGGTCGTGCTCCAGGTGTTGCCACAGGTCTCAAAGTAGCCAATCCGGACTTAAGTGTTTGGGTAATTACTGGAGATGGAGATGCCTTGAGCATTGGCGGAAACCATTTAATCCATGTCTTGAGACGAAATGTGAATCTGAACATATTGCTGTTCAATAATGAAATTTACGGTTTAACAAAAGGGCAGTACTCCCCAACTTCACCAGTAGGAAAAAACACCAAGTCAAGTCCAATGGGATCTATTGACCAGCCGTTCAATCCACTCGCGCTTGCTTTTGGGGCCGGCGGAACTTTCATTGCCAGAGGGATGGACAGAGACGTGAAACACTTGCGTGGATTACTCAAAGCCTCTCACGACCATCAGGGCACTTCATTGCTTGAGATTTATCAAAATTGCAATGTCTTTAATGACGGCGCATTTTTCACTTTCACGGAGAAGGATTCAAAGGCAAGAAACGTACTTTTCATGGAACACGGAGCCCCCATGAAGTTCGGTGCTGAGCAAGAATTTGCACTCAGATTAGATGGATTGAGTCCTCAGTTAGTAAAAAGCAACGACTACTCAGATGACGATTTATGGATTCACGACCAACACGACAAAACCAAATCATTCCTTCTAACTCAAATGTTTGAGCACCCTGAGCACACAGATTTCCCAAGACCTTTTGGGATATTCTATCAAGAAGACAGACCACGCTATGAAGATGGTGTGATTGCTCAAATCAATGATGCTCAAGCTAAAAAAGGAAAAGGGAATCTGGATGATTTGTTGAAGGGGAACTTCACCTGGAAAATTGATGATTAAAAACGCTCATTATGGCAGACGATATGTCAGGTTTCTCGAGAATAGAATTAGAACCAGATGACTATTATCTGAGTCCGGAAGGGTATAAAGTTTTTACCGAAAAATATCATTTGAAGCGTGGGTATTGCTGTAAAAATGGGTGCAGACATTGTCCCTATGGCTTCAATAAAAACAAAAAGACCAAATAACATGAACACAACGGTTGATTTCAAAGCAGAGATTTTAGAAGGCATTCCAAATGAACTTCCTCCCAAGACAGAGTTCTCAGATGAGGTGAGTCACGCTCCCAAAAGGAAGGATATTCTGTCTCCGGAAGAGAAAAAACTCGCCTTAAAAAATGCATTGAGGTATTTTCCTGAGCATTTGCATGCTGCGTTGGCACCTGAGTTCATGGAAGAGCTGAAGACTTTTGGCAGGATCTATATGTATCGCTATCGTCCGCAAAGCAGAATGTACGCCAGACCCATTGATGAATATCCAGGAAAAAGCTTGCAGGCAAAAGCCATCATGCTCATGATTCAGAACAATTTGGATTATGCCATTGCGCAGCACCCTCATGAACTCATTACTTATGGTGGAAACGGAGCTGTCTTTCAAAACTGGGCTCAATACCGACTCACCATGAAGTATTTGGCCGAGATGACGGATGAACAAACATTGGTCATGTATTCTGGTCACCCACTTGGCTTGTTTCCTTCTCACAAAGAAGCCCCAAGAGTGGTTGTTACCAACGGCATGATGATCCCAAATTACTCCAAGCCAGATGATTGGGAAAAATTCAATGCGCTCGGTGTCACGCAATATGGTCAGATGACTGCCGGTTCTTACATGTACATTGGACCGCAAGGGATTGTCCATGGCACGACTATCACAGTGCTAAATGGTGGTCGAAAAATTTCGAAGACTGGTGAAGGTCTCGCTGGAAAATTATTCTTGACTGCCGGACTCGGCGGGATGAGCGGCGCACAGCCTAAAGCTGGTAACATTGCAGGTTGCATATCGGTAACTGCTGAGGTAAATGCAGCAGCCACTTATAAGCGACATGAGCAAGGTTGGGTTGATGAGGTCATCGATGATCTTGACGAGCTTTGTGATCGTGTGAAATCAGCAAAGCAAGCTAAGGAAATAGTGTCTATTGCCTTTGATGGGAATATTGTGGATGTTTGGGAAAAATTTGATGAAGCCGGTATTTATGTGGATTTGGGCTCTGATCAAACTTCACTTCATAATCCCTGGGCAGGCGGATACTATCCCGTTGGGATGAGTTTTGATGAAGCCAATAATTTGATGGCAAGTGATCCTGAAGCTTTCAAGCAAGCGGTTCAAAATACATTAAAACGACATGCAGCAGCCATTAACAAGCATACTGCCAAAGGAACTTACTTCTTCGATTATGGAAATGCCTTTCTGCTTGAAGCGTCAAGAGCCGGAGGGGATGTGATGGCTCAAGATGGCATCAATTTTAAGTACCCATCTTATGTTCAGGATATCATGGGACCTATGTGCTTTGATTTTGGATTCGGACCTTTCCGATGGGTTTGTACATCTGGCAAAGCGGAAGATTTACAAAAAACAGATGAGATTGCTTGTAAGGTACTAGAAGAAATAATGACCAATTCTCCTAAGGAAATTCAGCAGCAGATGGCAGATAATATTCGCTGGATTAAAGGCGCACAAGAGAATAAATTGGTGGTCGGTTCTCAAGCAAGAATTCTATACGCGGATGCTGAGGGTCGTGCCAAAATTGCAGAAGCTTTCAATAAAGCAGTAGCTGAAGGTGTGATTGGTCCGGTTGTATTGGGGAGAGATCACCATGATGTATCGGGCACAGATTCTCCTTACCGAGAAACGTCCAATGTTTATGATGGTTCTCAATTTACGGCAGATATGGCTGTTCAGAATTTCGTGGGAGATAGTTTCAGAGGGGCCACATGGATTTCTTTACACAACGGAGGTGGAGTTGGCTGGGGAGAAGTCATTAACGGTGGTTTTGGTATGCTTCTGGATGGATCTGATGACGCAGACAGACGTCTTAAGATGATGCTCCACTGGGATGTGAATAATGGCATTGCCAGAAGAAGTTGGGCGCGAAACGAAGAAGCCATCTTTGCGATTAAACGTGAAATGGAACGCACTCCTGATCTCACCGTTACGCTACCACATATGGTAGATGAGTCACTTTTAAAGGATTTAGGCTAATATTTCTTCCAGAACTTCTAATTGAATGCCCCTGGAACCTTTAATGAGAATATTGTGATCGTTTACCGGATGGGCCTGTAGATATGCTTTGAGCTCTTCATTTGAGGAAAAAGTCTTGAATTTTGACGTGCTTGTTTTGAAAATTGGTCCAACCAAAAAAGCATCTAGATTCAAATTTTCCAAGAGTTCAATGATTGCGTTGTGTTCGTCTTCAGTATATTCTCCCAGTTCCAACATGTCTCCCAGAATACAGAGTTTATCTCCTTCTACTTCATAAAAAGTAGAAATGGCCGTCTTCATACTAGTAGGATTGGCATTATAGGCGTCTAAAATAAGCCTGTTTCGACCTTCCACTATTTGCGAACGGTTATTATTCGGTGTGTAACTGCACAGGCCTTGATTGATCATTTCCGGCGGCACATTGTAATAGCTGGCAACAGCCACCGCTGCCATCATGTTCATGTAATTATAAGCCCCAAACATATTTGTCTTTAGCTCACCCGACTCATACGACTCGAAACACCATTCTAATTTGATGTATGGATTGCTTCCGAGATAACGCCCAACAACATTTTTTGATCCATAGTAAAAGTGGTTCATGCCCTCTCCTATTTTAAGCAAATCCTCATCGTCGGCATTAATGATGATGTCCCCACCTTTCGCATGAATGAATCGATACATTTCACCCTTGGTTCTCTTGACACCTTCAAAGCTTCCAAAACCTTCCAGGTGAGCTTTTCCAACATTAGTAATCATACCTACATCCGGATTACCAATCTGACACAATTCATCAATGTCTCCCAATTTATTCGCTCCCATCTCTATCACTGCTATGTCGTGTGTTTCGTTGAGCTGTAGAATAGTTAATGGCACTCCAATGTGGTTATTTAGATTGCCTTTGGTTGCCAAAATGGTATATTTCTGACTTAAACAAGCGTTAATCAGCTCCTTGGTACTGGTTTTACCATTGGTTCCGGTCAGGGCAAATACTGGAATATTGAATTGATCTCTGTGGTACCTGGCTAATTTTTGAAGTGTCTCCAAAGCATTGTCGACCTGAATTATTTGAGGACTTCCTTCAATTGGCTGATCAACTACGGCATATTTAGCTCCATTTTGAATGGCCTTAAGAGCAAACTCATTTCCATTAAAGTTGTCGCCTGTTAGGGCAAAGAACATGCAGTCGGGAGTAATCTGACGTGTGTCCGTACAAACTCCAGAACACTGCTTAAACTGAACATACAATTCTTCAATCATATGATGAAACTACGGAATTGACGGTTTCAAAAGATCAATTGTTTGCCAAAGTAATTAACAAGAAAAATTTGAAGGCAATAAAAAACCCCGTTCCAATCACAGGAACGGGGTTCGACTTCAATATATCTTACTTATTTCTTTTTCTTTCTTTTGCTTCCAAGACCAGAAGGACTTCCTACACGGGTCATGGCACATCTAAATCCGATGGTAGCCTTAGACTTATCTTCATCTAGGTAACGTCTTGTACCTCCATTCATCCAGTATGCTCTATCTCTCCATGAAGCACCTTTATAAACTCTTGATCTATCTGAAATCAAGGTAGTAGGTTGACCTTCAATACCTGTGTTCTGAGCATCCCACATTGACTGGTACATTACGTTTTTCTCAAATTGCTTCCAGCCATAACCACCGTTGGTGTACTTGTATTTCAATGAAGATAAACTATCTCCACCAAACACACTCGTTAATACAGTACCTGCAGTATCCGTTGCTTTAACAGAATCGATTGTGTAAGAGAAAGTCTCATTATTGATTCGGTCAATCACCTTATTAGTTTCCTTTTCAGGACTCTTAGCATATTGTTGGTTGAAGTTTCCAGATACCATAGTTCCTCTGGCAGATCCTCTGGCTTCATAATAGTGAGAAGACTCCAAATCACCATCTTTATAGTTGATGTTATCTGCGATGGTATAATTGGTTCTTTGCAAGTTTTCTTCTGCTGTCACTTCTCTCCATCTCATACTTCCTGGAATGCTGTTTCCATTCTCCTGCTCACCGTGCAATACAAACTCAGAAAGTCCTTGTCGTAACATACCAGGTAATTCTTCGTGGTAGTCTGGTAACTTATCCAAGTATTTAAAATCCGTTAACACAGTATTGAAAACGTAATCTAGTTCCAAAGATGCATTTTCATCGTCTCCATTCTTTTCAAACTCAATCGCTCGGGCAACATATGTTTGAATGTCATAGATCATTGAATCTTCTGCTAATTGTTGCTCTTTGGAGAATTTAGGCCATGTATTTTCTTCTCTTACCTTTCTAAAGTCGTAAAGGTACTCAAACATAGCATAGTAGTCATACATGGTATAAGTTGCCTTATCTTCCAATTGTCCATCGGCATTCAAAATTTTAGTTTTGAATACATTTCCTCTAAAAGGTCTGAACTCATCGAAATCCTCATGAGACAATGGTCTGTATACATCCATCACCCACTCAGAGACGTTACCTGCCATGTTATACAAACCGTAATCGTTCGGCCAGTAAGCATCCACTGGTGCAGTTACATCAGCATTATCATTTAACTTTCCTGCAACCCCCATATAATCACCACGACCTCTTACAAAGTTAGCCATGATTTCACCCTGAAATTTATCTTCAGGATTTCTCACCCAGTGACCATTCCATGGATACAATCTTCTTTCTACGATACGCTCATCGTAAGTATTTCCAATCAAGCCATAAGAAGCATATTCCCACTCTGCTTCAGTAGGCAGACGGTATCTTGGTAATAGAATTCCGTCTTCCATTCGCACGATTCTTTGACCAAGTGCTTTTCTTCCTCTTTTACCCTGACCTGGGTTACTAGGATTCAAATCTGGTAACTTTTGAATCTCCTGGTCATTCTCGTACTTACCAGCTAAATAAGTATCTGTATTAAACACTTCTTCATCAGCCTGTGCAGGATACCATTGTAATACACCTTCTCTGATAAGGATAAATTCGTTCACCCTATCTGTTCTCCATTTACAATAGTCATTTGCTTGCAACC